>JAERSX010000423.1 GCA_016845285.1 Deltaproteobacteria bacterium
GGTCATACACGGCGGATCGTCGATGACGTCCTGCCTCGCGGGCTTGCCGAGGAGCAGCTCGCGGAGGTGGCCGCGTGGCAGCTGCCAGTCTTCGTTGGAGACGCAGGCCACGAAGACCGGCCGGCTCTCGCCACCGGCGGCGACGTGCCGATCGAGCTCGAAGACCAGGCGTTGTTCGAGGACCTCGCGGACCCGGTGGGCCTCGTAGGGCGGCAGCGCAAAGGCCACCACGCGAGCGCCCCGCTCGGCTTTCTCGCCGGTCAGGGCGAACTCGAGGGCGACGTGCTGGTCTTCGTAGGCGGCGTAGCGACCGTCCCATCCGCCCCGATCCACCTCTCGCAGCCAGAGGTCGATGGCACGACGCACGGGCTCCGGGTCGAAGTCATGCGGCAGCCAGCGACGCACGTGCATCGCGATTCGTGAGCGAGATCCCACCCGGTCGAGGGCGCGAGTGAGGCGGTCGATGACGTCCCCATCTGGGCCGCGACGGCTCTGTCGGAGGAATGCCAGCGTCATCAGGATGAGCTCGTTGCCCTCACGGGTGAGCACGAGGTTGTCAGCCTGGCGGGCACCCGTGAGAGACCAGCCAGTCTCCATGAGGGTGCGCACGGCCATGACTTCGGCCATGCTCTGGAAGAAGCGGCGGTTGTCGAGCGAGCGCAGGCGGTCGCACCAGTGTGTCGCCACGTCGTCGGGCACAGCCGACACCACGGCGTTCAGCTCGGTGCGTAGCGCCTCGGCGTCCTCTCCTGCCAGCTGCTTCAAGAAGCTGTGTCTCGCGCCAGGGAGGCGCTGCAGATCTGCGAGCAGGGCAGGGGAGAAAGCGGTCATCGTCTCGGTGCGCCCGAAGGTACAAGGGAGAGGCGCCGTTCCTAACGCAGCGGCACGGAGGAGATGGCATGAGCGTCGCGGAGCTGCTTGCGGGGGGAACGGTGGGTGCGGCCCGCGAGCTGCTGGGCCACGAGCTGGTGCAGGGCGCCATTCGGCTCCGCATCGTGGAGACCGAGGCCTACCGACCGGGGGACAGCGCGTCCCACTCGTGGCGGGGCCGTACCGTCCGGAACGCGCCCATGTGGGGGCCACCGGGTCATCTCTACGTGTACCTCTGCTACGGCATCCACTGGATGCTCAACCTCGTCTGCGAGGCCGAGGGAAGCGCGGCGGCCGTGCTGATCCGTGGATGTGAGGTGGTGGAAGGACACGCCACGGTGGCAGAGCGCCGTGGCGGCCGGCTGGATCTCCTGGGTCCAGGTAAGGTCGGACAGGCTCTGGCGCTGGATGCGACGTGGAGCGGTCGGCCCCTCGATCAGGGCTTGAGCATCGTCGATGGTGGCGATGTCGGCGAGATCCTCGTCGGGCCGCGCGTGGGCATCGACTATGCAGAACCAGCAGATCGCGTCCTGCCGTGGCGCTTCATGGGCGGGTCGGCCACCGGACGAAGCAACCTGCGGAAAGGTGACCCGCGCAAGCCCTCGTCCTGAGCGGCCCGTCTCAGCCGCGCTGCCAGGTCGCGTTGGGAGGCTTCAGGAGTCCACCGCCGAGCGAGATGCTGACGGGGCGATCTCGCTCGATGCTGAGCACTTCCATGGGGCACACCTGGATGCAGATCCCGCACTGGATGCAGGAGCTGTTGCCGTTGTGAAGCAGGGCGCCGCGCTGGGCGAAGCTCTGCACGTCGATGCCCATCTGGCAGTACCGGGTGCACTCGCCGCAGCCGATGCACTTCTCGTTGGCGTGGATGGTGATCTTGCTGAACTTGCGCGCCAACACCTCCATCCAGGCCCGGAGAGGACAGAAGAAGCGGCACCAGACCCGATTGCCCAGGTAGGGGTACAGCGCGACGCCCACCACGCTGGCCAGCCAGAAGTCGACCATCAGGCCGTACCAGCTCTGGGCGAACTCCTTGGTGGAGTACAAGGCGTCCTTGGCGATGAAGACCCAGGCATCGTTGAGGATGAGCAGGGTGACGGGCACGGCGAGCACCAGGATGATGCGTCCGAACCACTCGCTCTGCTTGGCGGTGCGGCCACGCGGCGCGAGATGGCGCCAGAAGTCTCCCAGGGTCTCCGCCAGGCCGCCGCAGCCACACATGTAGGAGCAGAAGCGTTCACCGTTGTAGCGGACGTAGAGCGGGATCAACACGAACGCGGAGAGGGCCCCGACGCCGAGCCAGAGCACTGCGGTGACCGTGTCGCCCCCCGCCCAATCGGGCGCGTCGATGAGCGACCAGATCGAGAGCGGCCAGGGGACGCTCAGCGCGTACAGCTTCCAGGGTCGCTCGATGATCAGCGGAGCCAGTAGCTCGGGTATTCCGAAGAGGAAGGTCCACTGGAAGACGATGAGGCTGATGTAGCGTCGCTTCTGCTGGGCGAGCGGGTACTTGAAGTAGGCCCGCATGCCGAAGACCCCGATGAGCAGGGCGTAGATGCAGGTGCCCCAGAAGCTGGCGTCGACGGTCCGGAAGCCCAGATCGGCCTTCAAGGCGTCGTGCATCCACCCCAGTGGATGGGTCTCGCCGAAGGGGAAGAGGTCCTGCTTGGCCTTGAGGCAGTAAAAACCGTAGGTGATCAGCGCAAAGCTCACGATCCAGGCCACACGCCAGAAGTCCATGTCGCCCTGCATCTTGATGCCGAGGCGGCGCAGGAACTTCAGCGGCAACCTGGTGCCGATGAGCACCAGGACGTCGTCGGCCTCGGCCTGACGGGTCTCGCCGCCCGTGGCGATGGTGACGCCGCCGTCGGCGATCTCTTGTACCTGGCTCTTCATGGCCAGCTCGAGCCTTCCGTCGGCCGCCATGCTCTCGATTCGTGCCTTGTTGCGTGCCTTGGCCCGCGCAAATTCTTCCTTGCGGTAGCTCACCAGCACCTTGCCGCCTGCGTCGGCGATGTCGCAGGCCGCCTCCACCGCGGAGTCCCCGCCGCCGACCACCACCACCTTCTTGCCCGTGAAGTCGTCAGGGTCTTTGAGGAGGTGGTGGACGTTTTCACGCTCTTCGCCGGGGATCCCGAGCTTGTTGAGCTGGCCTCGCTTGCCGCCGGCGAGGACGATGCGGCGGGCCTTGTAGGTGTTCTCTGCGTCGGCGGTCGCGTCGCCGGCGGGGATGTGTTGATCCAGCAGTCCGCTCTTGCCCACGCGGGTGCTGACCACGAAGTGATCGCCGGAGCGCTTGGCGTCGATCACCTCTTCGGGCTGCTGGATGCGCAGGCTGTGGTCGTCGAGGGCCTCAGCCCAGCGCTCGGTGAGTTCCTCCTTGGTTGCATCCTCGAACCAGAAGTTCCCGGGGTTCTCGAATTGCTTCGGTTCGCTGAAGATCAGCTTGGCCTTGGGAAAGTTCTGGATGGTCGCGAAGGGCTTCTCGCGCTCCATGACCACATAGCTGAGGCCCTTGGCGTTGCAGGCCAGGGCCGCACCGATGCCCGCAGGACCTGCGCCGATGATGAGGATGTCCAGGATCTCGGGGTCGCTGCCGGTGCCCCCCAGCTTTTCTGCCAGATGCTCAACCACGTCGTAGCCTTGGCGGAGTGCGACCTTGATGATCGGGGCATCCGCCAGGTCACCCACGACATAGATTCCCTTGACGTTCGACTGATTGTTGGCGTCCAGCTGAGGTAGTTCCCGGACGCCGAGCTTGGATGAAAATTCGAGCTCGACCTTGAGGATCTCGGGCAGTGCCATGGTTCACCTGTGGCACCTGCTGGTGGTGCTGGCGGGAGGATACGGCAGGAACGATGGTTGTACGCATGAGCCCGGGCACCTGGATCACACTGGGGGCATTCCTCGCTGGTTGCATGAGTCGGTCGACCGACCCACCACCGCCAGTGGTCGCCCTGATCACAGTCGACACCTGGCGGGCCGATCACTTCGATGCCCACCACACGCCACATCTGTGGTCGCTCGCTTCACAAGGTGAGCGGTGGACGGATGCCTGGTCCCCCATGGGGCTCACGACGCCCAGCCACGCCTCCATGCTGACGGGGTTGCCTCCCTGGGAGCACGGCGTGCGTGCCAACAACCACCACGGCTACACGCTCCCACCCGACGTCCCGACGCTTCCGGAGCACTCAGCGTTCGCCGACTGGGCGAGTGGCGCCTTCGTGAGTGCCTACCCGGCCGGGCCCGAGGGCGGCCTGGCTCGCGGCTGGGACGTCTTCGACGGCCCAGAAGAGAGCGAGCGAAGCGGGAAGGTTGCCGTGGATGCTGCCTTGGCCTGGCTGCCCGACGATCGCGCAGCCTTGCTCTGGGTACACCTCTACGAGCCCCACGGCCCATATGAAGGCCGGGGTGCCACCGAAGGGGAGCGCTACGCCGAAGAGGTCCGGCGGGCAGATGCTCTGCTCGAGCCGCTCCTCGACGTGCTGGTCGACCGTCAGGCCCGCATCGTGGTTGCCTCGGATCATGGTGAGGTCCACGCCGAGGAGAAGTGTGGCTGGCAGCACGAGCGCTCGTCACACGATGTGGTCCTGCGGGTCCCCCTCTTGCGCTGGACCCCGGAGCGCCGGGGCAAGGTGCACACCGATCGCATCGGCCTCACCGATGTCCCCGCCCTGCTCCGCGACGAGCTCCCAGCGGCTCGTCCTCACTGGCTCGCTGAGTCTGGTACCTGTGAGCCTGGCTGTACCGGCTGCAGCCCCCAAGGCCTCGAAGGCCGTGATGCGGTCGCCATCTCGTCCGCGGCCCGGCTCACCCGACGGCCCGGCAAGACGGTGCTGAAGCAGGGAGCGCCCTCCGCTGAGCTCGAGGCCGCCCTGGCCTCCATCCCCGCGCTCACCGTCCCGACCGAGGAAGCGAACGAGGCCTCCCTCCAAGCCCTTGGCTACCAAGAGCCCTCGGCACCCTAGCGCTTGGACGGTCCGCGCTTCTTGCTCCCCGGGCGTGTCTTCTTGGGCTTCGGTCGTGCGTAGCCCTTCTTGTACTTGCCCTTTCCAGCTCGTTCTGGGCGCTTCCCCTCTCCAAGGTCCTTCAGTCGCTGGATCTCTTGGCCGCTCAGGGGCCGGATCTGACCCCGCTCCAGACGTCCGAGAGAGATGGTGGCGAAGCTCTCGCGCCGCAGCTTGCTCACAGGGTGGCCGATGGCCTCCATCATGCGGCGCACCAGGCGGTTGCGGCCCTCGGTGACGGTGATCTCGAGCCAGACGTTGCCCGATTCGGTGGTGTCGAGCACCCGGATGCGCGCTGGGCGTGTCTTGCCATCTTCGAGGTAGATGCCCCGCTGGAGGCGCTTGAGCGCCTTTGCGTCGGGTTCCTTCCACACCTTGACCCGGTAGCGCTTGGGGACCTCGCTGCTGGGGTGGGTGAGCTTGTGGGCCAGTTCGCCATCGTTGGTGAACAGCAGCAGGCCCTCGGTGTTGAAGTCGAGGCGGCCGACGGGCTCGATGCGGACGCCAAGGTCCTCGACCAACTCGACGACGCTCTTGCGGCCGTCCGGGTCGTCTCGCGTGGTGATCATGCCTCGGGGCTTGTAGGCCGCGTAGTACACCTTCGGAGCCGGTGCGGGCAGGGGGATGCCCTTGACGCGGATGTGGTCTGTGCCGCTGATGGCGGCTGTGCCCGGGTGGTAGACCACCTCGCCGTTGACCTCGACCTCTCCGGCCTCGATCAGACGCTCCGCCTCTCGGCGACTGGCCACGCCTGCACGCGCGATGAGCTTGGAGACGCGCTCGGCTTCGCCTGGTTCCTGGGCCACGGTCACTCCCGGGCCCTCTAGGACAGGGCCGACGGGCCGCTTATCCCCCTCTTCCCCTGCGTCCTACTCCTCTGCGTCGAACTCCCCTTCTTCGAGGGACTCTGCGTCGATGAGCCGCAGGGTCTCGTCGAGGGGGAGGTCGTCGTCGAGGGGCAGGTCGAGCTGGGTGGACGCGGCGCTGCGCGGATCGTCCAGCTCGAGCTCGCGCAGATCCCGAAGCGTGGGCAGGTCGCTCAGGTCGCGGAGGCCGAAGAGGCTGAGGAAGGTGGTGGTGGTGCCGTAGAGCAACGGTCGGCCGGGCTCGTCCTTCCGTCCCAGCACCGTGCAGAGGCGGCGCTCGCAGAGCAGGCGCAGCACGCCGCCCGAGTCGACGCCGCGTAGCTCCTCGAGCTCGGAGCGGGTCACGGGCTGGCGGTAGGCCACGATGGACAGAGCCTCCAGGGCCGCCTTCGACAAGCGCATGGGCTTGCCGCCCCGCATGTGGGCCACCCATGGAGAGAGGCGCGGGTCGGTGCGCAGCTGCCAGCCCTTCGCGACGCGCGCGAGCTCGATGCCGCCGCCCATGCGCCGGTAGTGGAGCTCCAGGCCGTGAAGTGCATCCTGCACCCGCTCCATGCCTGGATGAGCCAGCCAGCCATCGATCTGGCGGGTGGTCATGGGGCCTTCGGCTGCGAAGAGGAGAGCCTCTACGGCCGCATCGACGAGGTGGTCAGCCGGCGGTCGCATCTCGCCGGCGACGGGCTTGGACTCCGCTGCCTGAGGCGTGGGCTCCGTGCTGACGTCCACGTCGGCAGGGGTGGCCATGGGCCGCAGCTGGATGACGTTGTCGTCCTCGGGGGGGCGGGGCTGCATCAAGCGCTCCCGGACAGGGCGGAGAGATCGGTGTGCTCGGCCTCGACGCGGGACCGGAGCACGACCGGCCCCAGGTG
>JAERSX010000424.1 GCA_016845285.1 Deltaproteobacteria bacterium
CCTCCACGACGCCGGTGTGAGCGGTGTGATCGTGCCCGACCTGCCCTTCGAGGAGGGCCGGGCCTTTCGCGAGGAGCTCTCCGCCCACGGCATCGCCCCCATCCAGCTGGTCACGCCCGTCACCCCCGAGGAGCGTCTCGCCCAGCTCGCCAGCGCCAGCCGCGGCTTCGTCTACGCCGTCACCCACACCGGCATCACCGGGGGCGAGGTCGCCCTGCCCAGACAGGCCCTCGACTACCTCGCGCGCGTGCGTCGCCACGCCCGGGTGCCCGTGCTCGCCGGCTTCGGGATCCGCCGTGCCGCACAGGTGACAGCCCTCGCGCCGCACTGCGACGGGGTGATCGTGGGGAGCGCGCTCGTCGATGCCATCGCTGGGGGCGAAGACCCCGCCGCACTCGTCAGGCAGCTCCTTCCGGATTGAACTTGTACCCGGCCCCACGCACGCTCAGGAAGTGCACGGGGCGCGCCGGCTCTGGCTCGAAGTGGCGGCGCAGACGCAGCACGAAATTGTCGACCGTCCGCGTGTTCGGGTAGTTGCGCAGCTTCCACACCTTCTCGAGGAGCTCTCCCCTCCGGATGACGCGCCCCGGGTTGCGGGCGAAGTAGCGCAGGAGGTCGAGCTCGAGCTGGGTGAGGTCGACGGCCCGCTCGCCCACCTGGACCTCGTGGCGGTCGAAGTCGATGACCACGTTGGCGAAGCTGTAGGTGGACGTGGGCGCACGGGTGCCAGCCTCGCGCTCCCAGCGGCGGCGGCGCAAGAGCGAGTCGACGCGGGCCATGAGCTCGTCGAGCTCGAAGGGCTTGGTGAGGTAGTCGTCGGCCCCCGAGGTGAGGCCCTCCACCCGATCGACGGCTCGATTGCGGGCCGTCAGCATGATGACGGGGGTGTGGTCGCCCGCCTTGCGGAGGCGGCGGCAGAGCTCGAAGCCGTCGGTGTCGGGAAGGCTCACGTCGAGCACGATGAGCGAAAACGGCTCCTGCGCAGCGAGCTTGCGCATGGCCTCTCGGGCGGTGCCCGCCAGCTCGACGGCGTAGCCCTCGAACTCGAAGTTGAGCTTGAGGCCAGTGGCCAGGTGGCGCTCGTCCTCGACGACAAGCAGCCGCGCGCTCTCGGCATCCTCGCTCATGCACTCCGTCCCTTTCGTGGTCGGCCAAGGCTAACGCCCTCCTTGCCCGCCAGGGGCAGGGTGATGCGCATGGTGGTGCCCAGACCGAGGCCATCGGACTCGGCGCCGAGCTCTCCGCCCAGCGTGTGGACCAGCGACGACACGACGAAGAGGCCCAGCCCCGTCCCCCGACGCTGACGGACGGACTCCGTGTCCACCCGGTAGAACCGCTGGAACACCCGGCGGAGCTGGTCTGGCGGAATGCCGATGCCTCGGTCACGCACCTCGATGGACACGCGCTCGCCCTTGAGCACCTTGGCGCGCAGCACGACCTCGACGGGCTCGTCGCTGTACTTCACGGCGTTGTCCAGCACGTTCCGCAGCACGGTCTCCAGGCAGGTCGGGTCGCTCACGAGCCGCAGCCCCTCGGGCACCTCGATGCGGATGGCCTCGTCGGGCGCCTTGAAGCGGCGTCGCACCCGGCCGGCCGTGCGCTCCACCAGCTCGGCCAGGTCGATCTCCACCATCTGGTGATCGGCCATGCCCTCGCCCAGGCGGCTCGCCTCCAGGATGTCGTCGATGAAGGCGCTGAGACGATCGAGGTCGTCGATCATGATGTGGTGCAGACGATCTCGCTGCTGGTCGGTCAACTTACGTCGCTCGAGGGTCTGCACAGAGAGCTTGAGGCTGGCGAGCGGGCTGCGCAGCTCGTGGGTCACCGAGTCGATGAAGCTGATCTGGCGCCGCCCCTCCAGGATGACCCGCACCTGGAAGATGCTGAAGAGGATCAGGATGGTCATGATGATGATGAAGGCCAGGTTTCCGGCCACCAAGAGCCAGGAGTTGGCCACGACCTGATGGGAGAGCGCGACGTTCTCCACCACCAGGTAGGTCCAGCCCACCAGCAACCCGATGCTGAGCACGACCGACACGCTCGCCAACACGATGGGCAGCGTGATGGAGCGGTAGCGGGCGAGCATCACCATGAGGGGGGCCTACCAGGGAAGCGCGTCGAGATCGACGTTTCCGCCACACAATACGATGCCCACGCGTTCGGCCTCGACCCGCTCCCGAAACTCCGAGGACAAGGCCACGGCCAGCCCCACGGCAGCGCTCGGCTCGGCCACCACCTTCAGCCGCTCCCAGATGTGCCGCATGGCCGCACGGATCTGGTCTTCGGAGACCGTGTGGACCGCGGCCACGTGGTCACGCACCACGGGCCAGGTGTGGCCGCCCAGCGAGGTGCGCAGGCCGTCGGCGATGGTGGCTGGAGCCTCCTGGGGAATGAGGCGCCCGGCAGCCTTCGAGCGGGCCGCGTCGTCGGCCCCAGCGGGCTCCGCAGCGAAGACGGGCAGCCCGGGACGCAGCTCGGCCAGCGCCAGGGCGATGCCGGAGATCATGCCTCCGCCCCCGATGGGCACGATCATGGTGTCGAGCTCGGCCTGTTCGACGAACTCCAGGGCGATGGTGCCCTGTCCGGCGATGACATGAGGATGATCGTAGGAGGGGATCCAGGTGGCACCGGTCTCGGCGCAGATGCGGTCGCAGGTGGCCTGACGGGCGGCCTGGCCCGGCGCACAGTCCACGATGGTGGCGCCGTAGCCCTCGATGGCCGCTCGCTTCACCGCCGGTGCCCCCCGCGGCACCACGACCGTGACCGGGATGCCCCGGATGCCCGCCGCCAGCGCCAGCGCCGCTCCGTGGTTTCCGCTGGAGTGGGTGATCACCCCGCGCGCAGCCGCTGCCTCGGAGAGCTGAAGCACCGCATTGAGTGCCCCACGGATCTTGAAGGCCCCCCCCCGCTGGAAGAGCTCGCACTTGAAGAACAGCCGCCGCCCGGCCCAGCCATCGAGGGTGCGCGATGTCAGGACCGGCGAGCGGTGCACGTGGGGGCCGATGCGGTCGGCCGCGGCCTGGATGTCGGCGAGGTTGACGGCGTAGGGCACAGCGACTCCGGGGGCCGAGGCTACAGCGGCGGCTGTCCTCCTAGCGCACCTGCTCGCCCGCCAGCCAGACCCCGGTCACCTCGAGCTGACCCACCGAGCCATCGTCGACGGTCAGGGGATCGACGTCGAAGGTGACCATGTCGGCCACACAGCCCACATCCAGACAGCCGAGCTGGGACTGCCCCACACCGGCCGCACTTCCAGCGGTGTAGGCCGTCAAGGCCTCCTCGCGGGAGAGACCCTGGTCGGGGCCACGGGCCACCGAAGCCGCCCAGAGGTTCACCGGGGCCGAGGGGCTCGGCCAGACAGGCCAGTCCGTGCCGATGGAGACGGTGACCTCGGCGTCCACGAGGGCGCGGGCGTCGTAGGCCGTGTCGAAGCGCTCCTCGCCCCACTGGTCGACGATGTCGCCCGCCTGGGCACCGATCCAATGGGCGGGCTGGAGGTTGGCCACGATGCCCAGCTCCGCCATGCGGGCCCGGTCATCGGCGCCGATGAGCACGACGTGATCGAGGGTGTGCGGGAGCACGAGACCATCGCCCGCGGCCTGCCCCTCGAAGGCATCGAGCGCCACCGCCACCGCCTGGTCGCCGTTGGCGTGGAGCTTGAGGGGGACGCCCAGCGCCTCGGCATCGGCCACCACCTGGACCAGCTCTTCGGCGGTGAAGTAGGCGGAGCCGAAGTCGTCCGGATCGTCGGTGAGGGGCTCGCTCACCCACGAGTCGCCCGTGCCCATGGATCCGTCGACCCAGAGCTTGGCGCCGGCGAAGCGCACCCGCTCGCCGTCCAGCTCGTCGGCCCACGCCACGGCATCGTGGATGTCGTCGGGCTGGAACACGGGAACGTAGACGTGCACCCGCAGGTCGAGATCTCCGGCCGCCTCGAGCTCCTGGTAGATCCAGGGACGGGTCAGGTCGAAGCCCGGCGAGGCCACCACCTCGGCCACACCGGTGATGCCCCCGTCGACGAACTCGTCCAGCGCGCTGTTCAGCCCACCTCCGAGGGCCGCGTCGTCGTAGTCCTGTAGGGCCGCCTCGCTCACCAGCGCCAGGGCTCCCTCGATGAGCAAGCCGGTGGGTTGGCCGTCCTCGTCCCGCACGATCTCGCCGTCGTCGGGATCGGGCGTGTCGGCGTCGATGCCAGCGCGCGCCATGGCCACGCTGTTCACGAGCGCGGAGTGGCCCGAGTTGTCCACCAGCAGCACGGGCCGGTCGGGCACCACCTCGTCCAGGGCCACCCCGCTGGGATCGTCGATGAACTCGCGCATCCAGCCGTAGCCCACGATCCAGGCCTCGTCCGGCTCCCGCTCAGCGTACGACTCGACCTTGCTGAGCAGCGAGTCCATGGAGGACGTGCCCAACAGCAGCAGCCGCTCGAAGACGAAGCTTCCGGCGAGCAGGTGCACGTGGTTGTCGATGAAGCCCGGCCAGGCCACTGCGCCGCCGAGGTCGATGACCCGGGACCGCCCGTCGGCGCGCGCCGCCGCATCCGAGCCCGTCGCCACGACGACACCGTCGATGAGCCCGAGCTGATCGGTGGTCTGCCCCACCTCGACGTGGATGGTCCCGCCGAGCACGTGCGTGTCGATGGCCACCTCGGTGGGCGTGCTCTTGCACCCGAGGAGACCGGGGAGCAGCCCCAGCCCCGCCAACTTGATCGGACCTCGTCCCCACGCCATGCCACCGTCCTGCAAGACCCCCAGTCAACCTCCCTCGGCGGACACGGTCAACTGCGGCGTTCCTGGCGCTGATACCCTCGCCACGTCGAGGAGGCACCGTGGAGTCCACGCACATCGCGGTGATCGGCGGCGGGCTCTGTGGCCTGTCGACAGCCTGGCAGCTGGCGCGCCGCAACAAGAAGGTGCACCTGCTGGAGGCACGAACCTTCGACCACCTCGCCGGGAGCTCCCACGGCGCCGCCCGCATCTTCCGCACCGCCTACACCGACCCCCTCTACGCCGACCTCATGGTCGAAGCGGAGGCGGAGTGGGCGCACCTGGAGCAGACCTGCGGACAGCCGCTGCGGCATGCCCGGCCCGCCTGCTTCTTCGGCCCCAAGGGCGGACCCTGGGACCGCTTCGCCGAGACCGCACGGGTGCAGACGAGCTCTCTGCACATCCTCGACCTGCCCACGGCCCGGGCACGCTTCCCCATGTTCCGCTTCCTGGACGGGGACGGCGTGATCTCCGATGACTCCGCCGGCGTGGTGGCCGCCGCCGACACCCTGGCCGCCCTGGTCGACGCCGCTCGTGCCCTCGGGGCCACCCTCGAGACCCACCGTCCCGTCACCGCCCTGGGCTTCCACCCGAGTGGCTGGCGCCTGGAGACTCCCCGAGGCGTCTTGTACGCAGACAAGCTGGTCGTCTGTGCGGGCCCCTGGACGGCGGCGTTGCTGCCGACCCTCGCCGCCCCGCTGACCGTCGTCCCGCAGACCGTCGCCTACCTCGACTACGGCGTGCCTCCCGAGGACTTCCCGGTCTGGGCCTGGTTCGGAACCGGCGACGAGCCCGAGGTGCAGGGCGACTTCTTCTACGGCCTCGAGGACGTGGGCGAGCACCGCCACAAGGCTGCCTCCCACCTGACCAGCGGCCCGGGCATCGACCCCGACGCGCCCAGGCCTGACCCCGACGGCACGGATCTGCGGCGCTTCCTCGACTGGCGCATCGTGGGCCACAGGCCGCGCATCCTGGCCGAAGAAGGCTGCGTGTACACCTGCACCGACGACGAGGACTTCGTGCTGAGCGCGGTCCCCGGCATGCCGGACCTCGTGGTCGGGGCCGGCCTCTCGGGCCACGGCTTCAAGTTCGGCCCGCTGCTGGGCCGCATCCTCGCCGAGCTGTGCATCGACTACAAGACCACCGTGGCGCCCTTCGAGGCACACCGCGGGCGCTTCAGCCTGTAGGGAGCCCCCTCAGGCAGCGTCGGCCTTGTGCACGACGATCTGGCTGAAGGGGATGTCGATGCCAGCCGCGTTCAGGGCGTCGTAGATCGCCGTGCGCACACCATGCTGACCGGCCGCGTAGTCGCCCGGCTCGGTCCAATACTGGACCGCGAAGTCGACCGAAGACGCGCCCAACCCCACGAGCGCGGCACCAGCCGCCGGCTCGGCCAAGACCACATCCACGGAATTGGCGGCCTGTTCGACGATCTCCTTCACCTTGCCCACATCGGCCCCGTAGAAGACGCCCACCTCGACGGTGCCGCGCATGGGACCGCCGTTGGTGAGGTTGACGATGGGCCCCGCCAACACGGCGCTGTTGCCCAGGATGATCCTCTCGCCGAAGCCGGTGACCAGGGTGGTCACGAAGAGGCCGATGTCGAGGACGGCACCGGTGTGGCCCGCCGCGGTGATCCGGTCATCCAGCTGGAAGGGCTTGAAGAAGAGGATCATCACGCCGCTGGCGAAGTTGGACAGGTTGCCCTGCAGGGCCATGCCGACCGCAAAGCCAGCCGCGCCGAGCATGGCCACCGCGCTGGTGGTCTCCACGCCCACCTTGCCCAGAGCAGCCACCACCGCCACGGCCAGCACGAGGTAGCGGATCATCTGACCCGCGAAGCGGGCGAGTGCCTCGTTGCCCAGGCGCCGGCGCATCCCCGAGAGCGCCATGCGCTCCGCGGTCTTGCCGAGCATCCAGCCAGCCACGAGGATGGCGACCGCCAGAGCGATGGCGGTGCCCAAGGTGAGCCAGGAATTGGTATCCGAGAAGTCGAAGGTCGAAAGCATGAAGGCCCCCAGGTAGAACCGACGACCCCCGCGAGGGTCGAACGGTTGGTGTGAAGAGATCTGTGCGTGGGCACCGACGTCAGAAGACGGAGGCTACCAGGGTCGCGGTGGTGATCTGATCGAGCCTGCGCAGCTCGAGATCGCTGTAGGTCTCGATGTCAGGATCGAAGCCCGGTGGCACGTTGTCAAAGCTCAAGCTGTGGCTCAGCTTGAGGCTGAACACGTCGCTGAGCTTCGCGCTGAGCCCGATGGTGTTGAGCACACGCACGTCACTTGCGTCGAGTACGTTTTCGTACACCTCGATGGTCTCTTCCAGCTTCGCGTTCTCGTTGACGGTCCAGGCGGCACCCACCATGACCCTCGCCGCGATGATCTGCTGGTTGTCCTCGCCGAGGTCGTCCATGTAGTTCTCCTGGGCGTAGTCGACGCCGACCTCGGCCACGAGGTGGACGCTGTCGGAGTCGGCCAGGATGCGCGAGTAGCCGACCTGCTCGTGGGAGCGGAGGTCATACCCTGCGAAGGGATCGACAAAGGCGCCGACGAGGGCGTAGAGGCTGCTCTTCTCCCCGATGAAGCGGTCATATCGGAGGTCGCCGGCGTAGCGGCGCGTGGTCTCCGCCATGTCGATGGCGCGATCGTCTGGTCCCAGGAAGCCATCCCCGGCTTGATCGACACGGGACCGTCCCACGTTGGCGCCGAGCACCAGGCCGAGCTTGTTCTTCTGCCAACGGTGGCCACCGTTGACCGCACTGGAGAGCAGCCAGTACTCGACATTGCCACTGGCCATGGCGTACCCCGCCTCCGCCGAGAGGTCGGTCTCGGGCTCATCGAACTCCTGGGTGGGATCGTCTGTGCCTGCAAACTCCGGTTCTGCGGCCTGCGCAGAGCCCGCCAGAGCGAGAGCGAGGGCAACGGGAGCAGCGAACATGAACACTCCGGAGAGGCTGTGTGGTGTCGACCCCGATGGAACTGGCGCCATCCGGGCGGCCTCTATCCGAGCACCTGCACGCCTGGCCTCAGAGACCCAATTCCACGACGCTGCGGTGCCGGGACAGCTTCTCGTCGGCCGCCACCAGCGCCCGAGCCTCATCGCGGAGGCCGGCCCTCACCAAGGCCTTGACCAGGCGCGCACCCGTCGAAGTGCGGTCCCCCGGCACCGCGTAGGCCCGACGGAGCAAGGCGATCTCGCCATCGACATCGCCGAGCTTGCGCTGGTAGCCAGCGGCGGCCTTCAGCGTGGGGAAGTGGTCGGGGAACTGGCGCAGCACCACGTCCATGTGGCTCGCAGCCCCACGGTAGTCGTCCGCGCGGGCGTCGAGCTGGGCCAGCCACCAGTGGGCGCCCATGTCGTCGGGTCGCACCTCGAGCACTTCGCTGTAGGACGTGCGGGCACGGTGGGGCTGATCGTCCATCATCGCCATGTGCCCGTCGAAGTAGGCGCAGCGGGCCGGGTCGAGCGCCGTGCGTGCGTCGAGGGGCACCCAACACAGCCCAGCCACCACCACGAGGCCAGCCAGCACACCGAGACGGCGCTCGCGCCGCACCAGCTCGATGCCGAGTGGCACCAGCAAGGCGAGCACTGGGAGCGCGGCCACCCGGTAGCGATCGGCCACCAGGAAGAGGACCATGGGCGCATGGAGTGCGACCCAGGCGCCGCCGAGGAGCAGGGCTTCGGGCCGACCACGCTTCCTCAGGAGCAGCAGTCCAGCCAGTCCCAGCGGAAAGAGCAGCCCGTAGCGAACGGGTAGATAGCGCAGCCAGCCCGTCGCCTGGCCGCTGCGCAGCTGGCAGCGGTAGTCCTCGTTGCGCGGGATCTCCGTG
>JAERSX010000425.1 GCA_016845285.1 Deltaproteobacteria bacterium
TCACACGCCCGGGGGGCACCACCACGGTGCCCGGATCTGGACGCCTCGCGAGGAAGCGAAAGAGCTTGCCGGCGCTGCGTGCCTTGTGGACGAAGTCGTCCATGGAGCGCACCTTGCTGACCTGCTTCCAGACACCGTCAGGGCTCAAGTACTGAGCGGCATATGCGAGCTTCAGGGCGAGCTGCAGCTCGCGGCGGGAGAGGTTCGGGAGATCGATGATGACCTCCTGCTGGTTGTCCGCTGGGCGGAAGTCACCGTCCACGAACCAGCCATTTTCCATGGCGTCGTCGTACATCTGGGTGCTGGGGCTCGGCAGGGCCACGCTGAAGTGCACGAAGCGGGTGCCCAGGCGCTTGCTGGCGCGCCAGGAGTTGAAGAGCGTCTGCCAGGTCTCTTTGGGGCTCGCGCCGATGAGCACGCTCACCTCGGGCTCCACCCCGTTCTCCTTGCAGGTCTCCACGGCCTTGAGCACGTCTCGAACCTTGATCTCCTTGACCACATCGTCGAGGAGGCCATCGTCGAAGGACTCCGAGCCCATGTAGACCATCTTGCAGCCGGCCCGGGCCATGGCCTGGATCTGCTCGGGGTCGTGGAGCATGTTCGCGCGGGCAAGACAGATCCAGTGGAGGCCGAGGTGCTCGATGCCTTCGCAGATCTCGATGGTGCGCTTCTTGCCCCAGGTGAAGATGTTGTCGGCGATCTCGACGCCCTTGTAGCCCTTGGCCGCGATGTCTTCGAACTCGGCGATGATCTGGGCCACCGTGCGCTTCCGCAGCGGCGGGCGCTTGGTGTAGGTGGTCTGAAGACGCTTGAATTCGAGCTCGATGGCCTGGTCGACGGCGTTGGTGCAGCAGAAGGTGCAGCGGAAGCCGCAGCCCCGGCTGACGGCCATCGTGGTGATGGGGTGCACATCCAGACGATTCGCGCGGTAGCGACCCAGGAGCAGGCTCCGGTCGGGCATGGGCAGCGCGGTCACGTCGAGCAGATCCCGAAAGGGTCCCCGCGCGATTGAGCCGTCCTCGCGCAGCCAGGCGAGACCGGGGACGCCGGCGGGATCCTGCTCTGCGGTCCAGGCGGCGGCCAGGTCGCGCAGGGTGTGTTCGGCTTCGCCCAGGAGCGCGTAGCTGCGGGTGTCGCGCACGAACTCCTCGGGCTTCCAAGAGGGTGCGGTGCCCATGTAGACGAGGCGGGTGTGGGGCTGGATGCGGCGCGCGATTGCGGCTGCGCCCACGTCCTCGATGGCGCTCAGGTAGGTCGACCAGAAGAGCACCACGTCGTAGTGCTCGTTCCGCAGGTGAGCCTCGAGTCCGGCCACGTCGGTCTCTTCAGCGGGGCTGTCGAGCAGCCGCACCTCCCAGCCGAGGTCTTCCCGTGCGTAGGTCGCGCACTGCAGGAAGTGGATGGGCGGCTTGTAGTCGAAGCCGTAGTTGCACCCGTAGACCCGGTCGATGGGCATGTTCCGGCTGTTGAGCTCGGGCGGCGGGACCAGGAAGAGTGCACGCATCAGATGGGGTCTACCCTCGTGCGACGCCGCTTGCCCGCCTTTCCAGAACCTCGTCGTAGATCGAGAGGATCGAATGGAGGTGATCGGTGGGTCCCAGGTGAGCGCGGACCCGCCTGGCACCGCGTTCGCCGAGGGCTGCGGCAAGGGTCGGGTCGGTCAGCAATCCGGAGACGGCATCGGTGAGAGCGCTCGCGTCGTCGGGTGGCACGAGCAGGCCGTCCTCCCCGTGGGTGATCTGCTCCGGGATCCCACCGATGTCCGCAGCGACCACGGCCCGACCGGCAGCCTGTGCCTCCAACACCGCGTAGGGAAAGTTCTCGTACCAGCGCGATGGCACCACCACCACGCGCACCGAGCGCATCACCCGAGCCAGCCCGCTGGGCGGCATGTGACCCAGGAAGTGGACATGGGGTAGCTCGGCGGCCCGTTCCCGAAGCTCCGCCTCCGCGGGGCCTGTGCCGCAGATGAAGAGGGGGTGGTCGGGGAGCGCGCGTGCCGCAGAGAGAGCGAGATCCACCCCCTTCTCGGGGCTCAGGCGACCCGCGTAGAGCCAGCCCTCGCCGGGCTCCGTGGACGGCGGCTCCGGCCCGGGGTCCATGAAGTTGGGGCGATGGAGCACCCGCTCGGCGGGCACCCCGAAGTCGACGAGCTTGTCGGCCAGGAATGCGCTGGGGCACAGGAACCGATCCACCCGTTCCCAGACCCTCTTGCGGTGATGCAGCTCCTTCTCCAGAGCCGCCGCCACGCTCGGTCCCAGGCGTCCCCACTTGCACCGCAGGCGCACCGCCTCGCTGTAGCGGTGGCCCTTGCAGCGCGTGCAGGGTGCACCCTGGGTGAAGAGATGGCCTTCGGGGCAGATGAGCTCGTAGTCGTGGACCGTCCAGACCACCGGCACGCCGGCGGCCTTGAGCGGATCGAGGACCGAGGGGGTCAGGTGGCGGTGGATGTGTTGGAGATGGGCGATGTCGGGCGGATGCTCGGCGATGAGATCGGCGCAAGCCCTCGCCGCCTCTCGTGACCAGAACATGCGCATCCCCAACCGCAGCCGGGCGCTCGCGTCGGGCGCGTCGCGCATGTCCACCCAGCTGACAAAGCGCCGTTCCCAGATGGACGGCGTGTTGTCGGGATGCCGCATGGCCAGTGGGATGACCTCGTGGCCGGCGCCCTCCAGCAACCTGCTCAGGCTGCGCGTGTAGGTGGCGTCGCCCCCACGCGGGTGGTGGAAGGTGTTGACCATCAAGACGCGCACGGAGTCTCCGCGGGTGGCGCCTCGTCTGGAGTGCGGGTGTCGGGGCGCAGCGAGAGGCCCCAGGCCACCGCCAGGGGCACCCAGTGGGTCGATGACAGGGTCTCCGTGGACAACAGCAGGTTCACGTGCAGGCAGATCCAGATGCCGAGGGCCGCGTCCCGGAGCGGGTCATCCTCGCGGCGGCGCCGTGCGATGGCCAGCCCGGTGGCGGCGACGAAGACACCGTAGCCTGCGAGGCCGACCAGTCCCGTCTCGCTGCCCACCTTCTGGAAGACCCCGTGCGCGTCCACGCCGTTGACCCGGTAGTGCGGGAAGGTGACCATCTCGTAGTGCACGTT
>JAERSX010000426.1 GCA_016845285.1 Deltaproteobacteria bacterium
CCACGAGAAGCTCGCCACCTTCGTCGTCATCCCCGACGAGTGGACCATCGAGAGCGGCCTCCTCACACCCACCATGAAGATGAAGCGCAACAAGATCGAGGACCGCTACGCCGAGCGAGCGCAGGGCTGGATCGACGAGAAGAGCCCGGTGGTCTGGGCCAGCGCCTGAGGGCGACCGACCCACCGGAGGGGCATCACCCTCCGATGGCGTCCAGCGTCGCGAGGACCTCGCGGATCTCGAGACTCGCGTCGTCCACGTCAGCAGCCTCGGGCTCCGGCAGGGCCACCCAGTCGGCGCCGTCTTCGCGGTCTGCAGCGCCTTCCAGCGAGTAGATCGTGACGCGCCCCGCGTCGATGCCGGCAGCGAGACCCGCGGCGATGTCGGCCTGCAAGGCGGCCGCGTCTGCGAGGCTGTCGGCGCTCACGACACCGTCTGCCGTGGTTCCGAGGTCGAGGGCGCCCTCGTCGCCGTAGAGCGCGACGATGTCGGTGGCGTAGCTGGTGATCAGGCCCGAGGTGTAGGTCTGATCGGGATCGCTGAGCGCGAAGCTGAAGCGCTGGAAGAGCGAGCGGTAGACCTGGAAGCTGCGGTGATGCCAGGCGATGCCCTCCACCGGCGTGCCGAGCGCCAACGCAAGGGTCTCGTCGCCGTCGAGGGCGTCATCGACCAGAACCGGGAGCGTGGTGAGCATGCAGCGGAGGCCCAGCGAGCCGATGTAGCCGCAGAGGTCCTGGTACTCGGCCCGTGCATCCTCGAAGCGCTCCTCGTCGACGTCGTCGGTGAAGAAGGCGGCGATGTCGTCCAGGCCGGCCTCGCTCTCACCGAGCGCCACGAGCTCCTGGGTGCGCGCCCAGTCCATCTCCATGTCGATGGCCACCCCGTCGATGTGACGACACGGCTCCCACTGCTCCGCCCAGTCGAGCAGGGTGTGGGTCCAGTCCGAGAAGGCCTCCGCGTTGCCTTGGTTGGGCCAGTAGCCCTCGTCTTCGGGCAGCAGGGGCCACAGACGCAGGGTCATGTTGCGCGCCCAGGCCGCATCACAGGCCGTCTCGAGGAAGGCGCGATCGTGGGTGTCTCGGATGAGCGCCACGTTGACGTTGAGCGCATGATCATCGGCGAAGGCAATGTAGGTGTCGACGTCGTCGGCTGTGGCGTACTCCAGCCAGGCGGACATGCGGTCGTCGTGTCGAGTGGGAACGAAGCCGGTCACCGGTCCGGCCTGGCAGCCCCAGGCCATCACCACACACGCACTCCATGCGCCCCACCTGCCACCACCCAACACGCGGGCTGAAGCAGGAGCCGTCTGAGTCTCCGGATTGATCCCTCTGACGATCACGGTCATCGCTCCACGACGCCGCATTCTGCCACCGACATCCACCTCCCGACGACAACAAGCACCCGCTCATCGGCGGCCTCCCCTCGAGCACGGGACCCTGGGCCCTGACCATGGGTCGCATGACCCTCCGACTCGGCATCCGTCAGCCCAACCCACGGCGCATCAGTGGGAGGTCTGTTCCGCGAGCTCCATCCAGTCATTCAGCTCCAAGGGTCGCGCAAACAGGTACCCCTGCCCAAAACGACAACCCAGTCCCTTCAGCGTGTCGCGCTGGATGGCCGTCTCGATACCCTCGCCCACGACCGTCGCGCCCAGACCCTCGGCGAGGGTGATGACCGACTCGACGATCGCGACGGAGCGCGGGTTGGGGAGATCGCAGGTCAGGCTGCGGTCGATCTTGATGATGTCGAACGGCAGTCGGTGCAGGTAGGACAGTGACGAATAGCCCGTACCAAAGTCATCGAGGGCCAAGCCGAACCCGAGACCCTTCAGCTCCGACAGTGTGGTCTCAGCCAGGTCGAGTCGATCGATGAGGCTGGTCTCGGTCACCTCCAAGACCAGCGCGCCAGACGGGACCGCCCACCGGTCTCGAACTGCGGTCAGGTGGCCCACGTAGTCCGGATCGATGAGCTCCCTCGCCGAGACGTTGAAGGAGGCCGGCATCCACCTGCCCGTCCTCTCGTGGACCTCGGTCACCAACGCGCACGCACGCTCTGCCGCAAAGCGACCGATGTCGATGATGATCCCTGCTTGTTCGGCAGCAGGAATGAACACACCGGGCGACACCACACCCAACACATCGCTCGTCCAGCGCATCAGACACTCGGCGCGCACTGGCTGGCCATTCTCCAGCTCGACGATGGACTGAGCAACGAGCCGTAGCTCACTCTTGCTCAAGGCCTTGCGAATGTGTCGGTTGATCTCTCGGTAGAGCTCGGTGTGCGACAACAGCTGGGGCCTGAACGTCACGACGCGGTTGCGACCTGCGCGCTTGGCGCCCAGGGTAGCCATGTCTGCCCGGCTGATGAGCTCCTCGAGGGTGCGCCCATCCTCGGGGTAGCCGACGATGCCCAGACTCGCGGTGACGGTCAGATGTACCCCTTCGATATCGAAGGGCTGCGCCAGTGCTTCGCGCAAGCGCTCCGCATAGATCGCACCACCCTTTCCGAGGACCACCAGGAATTCATCCCCCCCCATTCGACCGACGAGTCCACGGTCACCGACCACCTGGACCATACGGCGCGCGGCCGCCTGCAGGATGCGATCACCGAAGCCGTGCCCATGGGTGTCGTTGACCGTCTTGAGGCCATCGAGGTCGAGGAAGATGACGGACTCGAGCTGGCCTTCCTCAAACCAAACCGCAGCATCGGACATGACGCCATGCCGATTGGAGACATCGGTCAGCACATCTGTCCGGACCAGGCGCTTCAATTCATTTCGTTCGAGCCTCTGTTCGGTGATGTCGTAGAAGCTTGCCAGGACCTCAGCCCGCTGCTTCATGGGCTGCACCTTCCGGAGCTCGACGCGAAACCAACGCTGCCCCTTGACGCATTCCAGCTTCACCTCAACCGAGTGGGGGTGAAGCTCCGACAAGCCGGTGATGAAGTAGTCGAGATCCCAGTTCGCCTCGAGCAGCGATGAGAGGTTCAAGCGACGCTCCCCCATCAACTTGAGGAAGGCGGGGTTGCAGCTGATCAGCTCACCGCTGTGGTCGAAGAGCGCGAGAGAGAGCGCCAGGTTGGCCGCCAGGCTGACGATCTGCTGAGCGGGAGGCTCCCGGAGGGCCTCCTGCATGATCAACTCTGTGCGATCGGACAGATTCGACAGATGGTAGACGAGGCAGAACCGCTTCGGCTGGCCCAGGGGCTCGAGGACAGCCCACTCGTGGAAGGGCCCCTCGGCCTTCAGCCTGGCCAGCGTGTGAACGATGTTGAATGCCATCGCTGCCGACATCGAGGCTCGAAAGTCACGACGCGCGATCTCTTCCAACGAGGACGCTCCCCACAGCTCGAGGGCGGCCCGGTTGGCCCATGGGATCTGATGGCGGGAGGCGTCAAACGCCCACACCGGCGTGGCCAGCAGGTCCAATGTCGCGAAGCGCTCGACCAGCTCATCGAGCACCTCGACGTCCAGCGGGTTCTCCCAGCAGAGGAGATCCCGAAGTCCTCCCGTCGGCTGGGCCGGTGACACTTCCAGGGCCGTGCCATTGCGGCCGTAGGTGCCGGACTTGGTCCAGGTCAAGAACTGTTGACTCATCAACGAGACCGGAACCGCGATGGCATCAGGCACCTGCCGAAGCAACTGGAGGTCGCCCTCCGTGAACCCTCCCGCCTTGTCGGTCGTGAACGTCATGACGTCGTCCCGGAGCCCTCCCCGAGGGAGCGGCAGGACCAGGTAGTCGGTCATGTTGTGAGCGGAGAGCTCCTCGGCCAGGTCGAAGTCTGGAAGTGGGTTGCCATCCGACACGAGGATTCGCACCTCGCGCTCTTGTCGCTCCTTGACCAGACGCATCGGGCTGCGCAGATACGTCTGTGTCTTCGTGATGTCCTGCTGGATCTGGTGCTCCTCGACGTCGTGTCCACGCCTCCAGCTCCAAGCGACCGCCATCAAGTGAGGGTGGCGCAGCTCCACATCCAGCCGAACACCGGCGAGCTCCTCGCAGTCGATGTTCAAGGCCCGCAGCACCTCCCCCAGGAGGGCGCAGCCATCGCGCTCGCCCACCACGCTCTGCCGAAGCGCTTCCAAGCTCCGAGGCAGATCGGCGGGAGAGTGTTCAGGCAGGACGTTCATGATGTAGCCGCGACCTAATCGGTCAAACACACCATATCCTGAATCAACAGCCCCACCTAAGAGCTCACTGGAGACCATTCACGACCGACCGAGAGAACAGGGCACCTCAGCAGCCCCGAGCTGCTCACCCAGCCCACAACGTGTACGCCTCGCCTCAGAAGAGAGCGTCTCGGGCTCAAGACAGCGGGGTCACCCGACATGGATGCGCCCCACGCGTGGGCTTCTTGCTCCCTGTCGCGCAGGCCCCGATCTGGACCTGACCGCTCTTGGCGACCCAATAGCCCTGAAAGACCTTCTTGCCGCTGCGCGCGTTGGGAAGCCACTGGATCCCAGGCGGGTGACCCTTGTGTTCGTGGTAGCTCGACCAGCGATGGTCGCCGTGGCGGAGTGCTTGGAGACGCTCGACCACCAGGAATTCGTGCACCGTCAGCCCCGCCCACCCATGCGCCTTCATCTCCTTGACCAGCTTGGTGCAGGTCAACCCAAGGGTGCTCTCGGGGAATGGTCCGTCGCGTAACCAGAGCGCATATGGGCCCTCGGGCCGCTCCAGGATCTCACAGTCTGCGAGCGCCTCGACCGACTGCACCCAATAGCCAGCGTAGTGCTCGTCTGCTGGGAGCGCATCGGTGGGGGCGGTCATCGCCTCGAGAAGGCGCTCCGTCTGCGCTCGTTGAAGCGCGACCGGCGGCATCAACGCCACCGGCTCGAAGCCATCCTCACCAGAGCTCTCCGGCCACGCGAGCCCGTCCAGGGCATCGGCCCAGTCCTGCAGCCCATGGCTCCGATAGAACGCCAACAGTTGATCCACAGAATCCTCCTGGTGCTCCAGAGACATACTTCAAAACACGATCACAGGTCTCAAGCCCGCACAGTACTGCAACCCTGGCTCGCCGTTCCAGGCCGCGTGCTGATCTGCTGCTCAGGGATCGGGGGCCTCCACCGAGCTCAGGAAGGTCGAGATCACCTCGGACACCTGGGGATCGATGATCGGTGGATCGGTCGGCTCGACGAGGTTTCGAAGGCCATGACCCACACCCGGCAGCAAGTGGAACTCAGCATCCCCCTGGCTGGCTTCCCGAATGGCCATGAGCTGCTCGGGCTCGACGTTGCGGTCCACCGTGCCGTTCAGCGCGCACAGGGGCTTGTCCAGATTGGCGATGACATCGAGGTTTGTCTCGTTCAGCTCATCGTACTCGGCGATGGCCTGCAGGGGCAGGCCGCCGCCCATGCACAGGTCGCCGGGATCGTAGTCGGTGTCGAGCTTTGCCAAACATGTCTCGGGGCCGGCGGTCTGCAGCGCCACACTCCATGCACCGAAATAGTCCCACTGCTTGCGTCGGATGTCGGCGACACGCTCCATCTGTGCGGTCAGGCCCTCCCGAAAGGTACCCACGAAGCCGGCCAACATCACCACCGCAGCCACGCGATCGTCGGCGGCCCCGATGTGCGGTCCGAAGCCTCCTCCCTGGCTGTGCCCCAAGACGACAATCGCGTCCCCATCCACATCATCGCGCGCCTCCAGCCAGTCGATGCCGGCCAGAGCATCCTCCATGAACACCTGGAACCGGAAGACACTGAAGTCTGGGTTGATGTACTGGTCCTGGTAGCAGCGACCGCAGCTCCGCTTGTCGTAGGTGAGCACCACCAGGCCTTGCTCGGCCAGCTCCATCGCGAGGGCATCGAAGATGGCCAGCTCCGTCAGATAGAACGGGCTGACCACCTCACCAGGGCTGACAGCGTGTCGGTCCTGGGAACCACTCCCATGCACGAGGATGGCGGCGGGGCGGGGATTCTCCAGGCCCTGCGGCAGGTAGACCGTGCCGTTGAGTTGGGTGAACCCCATCATCTGGTTGCGGGTGGCGAACGACACGTCGTCGGTTGTCACAGAGGTCGGTCGGGCCGGCTCGCAGCCAGCTGGTGTGGTGACCTCGTTGAGGCCGCAGCCCGCGATCTGCACCCGCTGAGACCGGTCGCTGAGCGGCTCCCACTCGGCGTCCAGACCTTCGTGGTCAAAGGGGATGGCGGCTGTGATCGACAAGCCGATGATCGGCACCATCGGCCCACCCAACACAACCAAGCCCAGCGCGATCAGACCAAGCTCTCTTCCGGTCTTTTCACTGTCGAACTGGGACTTGGTCTCTTCGTTCACCCAACAGGCCCAGAGGGAGTACAGGGAAAAAGCTGTTCCCAAGGGGAGGTTGACCAGGCTGAGCACCGCGATGATGCTCTGGGACACACGCCCACGGCCACGCTCGACCCCACGCGCAGCCATCAGCGCGAACATGGCCATGCCGAACAGAAGCAGAGCCACAGCTGCGGTGACGCCCATGACTGGCATCGCCACGAACAGCGCATCTGGAGTCGCCTTTGCGATCACCCAGACGGTGGCCCCAGTGGAGCCGACCGTGATCAACCCACCCACAATGAGCACCGCAGCAGACAGGTAGTCGATGTACTTGATCACCTTCAAGTGGTTCATGGGCCTACACCTACGCCGTCATTCATCGTGACCTGAGCGGAACGGGAACACTCTGCAATTCCACACCGGAGACTACCCAACAAGGGTTGATTCGTGAAGCGACCAAGAAACCTGGTGCGCTGCCGACCCGCGCTACCCTGCAACCATGCGCGACACCCCACGCTCCCCACGGCAGATCCGACCCGGTGATGAGAACACGCCGGTGTACGCCGTGTGGGAGCTCACCATGGCCTGTGATCACGCCTGTGCTCACTGTGGCTCTCGTGCCGCCAAGCCCCGGCCACGCGAGCTCTCGACGGCAGAGGCCCTCGAGGTGGCCCAAGGCCTCGTCGACCTCGGGTGTCGGGAGGTGACCCTCATCGGTGGCGAAGCCTACCTCCGCCGAGATGTGTACGACATCGTCGCCTACTTCGCCGACCGTGGCGTGCGCGTCGGCATGCAGACCGGCGGGCGCGGGCTCACCCCCAACGTCGCCAGGCGCCTCAAGGAGGCCGGCATGCAGGTGGTCGGGGTCTCCGTCGACGGCCCCGAGGACGTCCACGACGAGCTCCGCGCCTCACGCGGGAGCCACAAGGCCGCCCTGGCGGCCATGGACAACGCCCTCGCCGCAGGCCTCGTGCTGACCAGCAACAGCCAGATCAACCGCCTCAACGCCGGCCTGCTCCCCGAGACCCTGGCGCCCATCGCGGCTCGCAGGGTCAAGGTGTGGCGCTGCCAGCTCACCGTGCCCATGGGACGGGCAGCCGACCGGCCTGACTGGATCCTCGAGCCCTGGCGGATCCTCGACGTCATCGACACCCTCGGTGAGATGCAGCTGGAGATCGCCCGAGAGGCCCAGGCTCGGGGGATCCCACCGCGCCACATGCTCAGCATCCAGCTCGGCAACAACCTCGGCTACTTCGGGCCGCACGAGGTGGTGCTGCGCAGCCGCCCCGGAGGCGAGGCGCGGTGGTGGACGGGCTGCTCCGCCGGCAAGTTCGGCATCGGCATCGAGTCGGACGGCAAGGTGAAGGCCTGCCCCTCCC
>JAERSX010000427.1 GCA_016845285.1 Deltaproteobacteria bacterium
GGCCGAAGTCGAAGGCGATCTCACCCCAGGCGCGGGTGGCCTTGATGTTGGCGGCGGTGACCGCCCCGTCTTCGTCGGTGGGCGGCTCGACGGAGCCGGCGAGGACCACAGGCGTGGTGTCGCCGCTCACCGCGTCGGTGAGAAGGACCGGCTGGTCGCCCCAGTTGACGCCCTGGAGCAGGTCGAGCTGGGCTCGGAGGCGCACCCGATCGCTGATGAGCCAATTGGGCTGCAGGCGAAGGCGATGGTCGAAGCTGGACGAGGCCCCCTCCGCGTTCTCGTTGGTGGTCGAGAGCGAGAGGCTGTCGAGGAGCTCGGCACGGGCCCGGTAGTGGCCCTCCCAAGTCAGCTCGGTGGCATGGACGGACTGCACTGCCACGAGTGGCAGGATGAACAGCGAGAGGCTCAAGTGCGCGACGTCCTCGGCGAGTTTGGGTGGCGGACCTAATGCGGGTCGAGATTGCGGTCAAAGCGGTCCGCTCTGCACAACGTCGGTGACACCGATCCCTGGATGCCTTGACGTGAGGCTGGCCCCGGGTGACCCTCGGGTCGTCGAGGAGGACTAGGTGCTCGCGCTCATGAAGGCCATCTGGCGTGGCTGGAAGAACTTCGTCCACTCGCTCAACAGCAAGATCGCCTTCGTGCTGATGAGCTTCGTGTACTTCACCGCCGTGGGCCCCGTGGCCATGGGCTTCAAGATCTTCAGCCCAGACCCGCTCGATCGTGGCCTGGGGGATCCAGAGCTCGGGACCTATGCCCTGGACACCCGCATCGAGCGCCAGGACATTCGCCGCGCCCAGCGGCCCTGGTAGGCGCCGCGCTCGTCCGGCGCGTGCTGATGCGCTGATCCCGGGAGCGGGCCGCCGCAGCTCCGCCGAGACGGGCTCCAGGTTGCCTCACCGGTCGGATGCTCCTTCTCTCTTCGTGTGACGGGGAGGCGGAGCGGAACCGCCAGCCAGCGACGCCGGCGACCCCAGCCCGACCTACCCAAAGCCACCTGCCGCCGCGACACAGTTCTGTGATGGCTTGTGTCGCTCCTGTTGCACAGGGCCCCACTACGTTGCTCACAGCAGTGACGAGCGCGGACGAGCCTCCCCACTCCACAGTCTGTTTTGGGTCGACTGTCTCCATTGGAGGGGGCTCGTCCGTCTCGTTGCTGTCCTCTCCCAGCACGGAGGTTGCCTTGGATAGATCCCGACACACCCTGTTCGTCCTCACCGCACTGACGGGCCTCGGTTGCTCCGGAAGCGGAAGCATGAGCGCGGAAGAGGCCACGGACATCGTCATGCGTGACGTCATCGGCGAGCTGGGAGACTCACCGCTGGTGATGTTCCGCTACCCGGAGATGATCGGTCCCGACGACACCCTGGCGTCCTACGCGCCGTCGGAATTCCATGAGGAGGTCCCCGAGATCACCATCACCGACCACAGCTGGTTGTTCTGGATCGATGATGAGCCCGGCGCGAGGTTCGCGCACGACAGCCGCGTGGTGCTGGTCGACAAGTACGGCGACCTGACCACGGAGGATCTGAGCTGGTGGCTGCTGCTCGACGAAGAGGGCCTGTGGCTCGATGACGACTACTGGGGGGAGGACCAGGTGCTCACCCACGAGGTCTCCCCTCCCACCGGTGGCGTGGCCACCTGGAGCAGCACCGTGCCGCCGATGATCGCGCCCCCCTCTCCGGGACGTGACACGGCGATCGTCATCAACGCCTGGGAGCCCGGTGAGACGGGCTGGCGTGACTTTGCGCAGGATGGCCTTGACCAGACGTTGCTGTTCGAGAGCATGGGCTTCGACACGACCTACTTCGGGCAGGCCGGCACTCCAGGCGACGAGTACCTTCCCGGGGATCCCGAGGTGGATGAGGCGGTGTCCGAGGCTGCCGTCCTCGCCCAATTGGAGGAGGCTGCCGGACAGCTGGAAGCGGGTGACCGGCTCATCCTGTACCTGACCGGACACGGCTTCACCCTCGACATCAACGACACCGGCTACATCGGAGACTTCGACACGACGAGCCTGGCCGCGGCGCTTGACAGATTCGACGATGATGTCTTCATCGCCGTCATCGCCGATGCCTGCGAGAGTGGTGGCTACCAGGTCCTCAGCCTGCATGCCGACGTGGTCATCAGCTCCACGGACTCGTTCACATCCTCATACGGCGACCTCGACTTCGAGTCCGACATCAACCCCGGCGACAGTGGCGGCGAGTTCAGCAGCTCCTTCAACGCCGCGATGTGGGAGATCCTCACCGACCCCGAGGAGGTCGAGGTCCTCAAGGACATGGCGGACTTCCTGGGGGTCGACTGGATGACCGTGCTCCTCGATGCGGCCTTCACCGACAGCAAGGCCTTCGATGTCGTCGCACAGCGGGGCTTGACCTTGCCTCTGATCAGCTCCGAGCTCGACGATCTGGAGCTGGAAGACGATCCGGACGACCCTGGTCCGGAGCCCGACGAGGTCGACACCGAGGCCCTCGATGAGATCAGCGATGCGATCAACGACGATCCCTTGCTCCTCGCTGCTGCGATCATCGTCGAGGTGTTCGACCTGCCCATCAAGCACTCCGCCAACGACGTCCCCGAGAGCCTGGATGACACCCCAGCCACAGGGATCCGGGCCTATGGCATCGATGGAGGCGCGCTCATCCGGGAGACGATCGATCAGATCTTCGAGACGACGACGAGCGGCAGCGATCCGACCTCGCTGCTGCTGCCCTGTGGGGAGGGCGACGTCGGCTACACCGTCTGTCCCGACTCGGATCTGGCGATGCCTGCGGGCGACTACGTCCTGGCCTACCAGCTCCTCGAGGGTCCGCTGCCGCTGGAGTCGGACGAGGACCACTACATCCACAGCTTCGTCTTCGATGGGAACTGCCAGGCCAGCGACGACTACGAGCCCTCGCCCGACTACCCCAACGACTTCTTCCAGGACACAGACACCTGGTACATGGTCAATGTCGGTGGCACCGACGCGCCCACCTTGAGCCGGACGGTCGTCCAGGACGACAACAGCCTGACCAGCACGACCACGCAGGCCCGGGTGGTGATTCGGGATGACACCATGGTCGCGGTGATCCCCGCGGACGAGTTCAGCTGCGGCGAGCCGAGCTTCCGCGTGACCGCCTTCCGCCACACCGGCGACTGGGGCATGGGCGCGAACCATGACTGGAGCGGCGACACCGAGCCGCCGGTCGATCAGGGCCTGGCGGCCTGGCCGAACTGAGCGGTCGCTGAGGCTCTGACCGAAGCGGGCAGCGCCTGTGCCGTTGCGGTGGGCGGCGGGGATCGCACACAATCCCCGGGAACCGCTACCACCCGGCACAGCTCGGGTTGGAGCCTCTCCCGATGCCGTGGGCGTCGGGACCCGGAGCCGCCGCCATGACGATGCTGACGCTCGATGCCTGCACCGTCGATCTGTCCAAGCAGCGGGTCATCCGGGGTGACGACACCGTCGGTCTGACGACGATGGAGCGTCGGCTGCTCACCTACCTGCTCGAACGACCCGACGAGGTTGTCTCGCGCTCAGCGCTCCTCGAGGACGTGTGGGAGTACGGCCCCAACGTCCGCACACACACCGTCCGGACCACCGTCAACCGCCTGAGAACCAAGATCGAACACGACTCCTCCAGCCCCACCCACCTGCTGACCATCCGCGGCCAGGGATACCGGCTGGTCTGCCCTCGACCCGAGGCGACGGCGGAGGCTGAGCAGGCCACCCGTCGGACCAACCTCGCGGTCCTGCCCGGGGTGTTCGTGGGACGAAGCCCAGAGCTGGCCCAGCTCGAGGAGTTCCTCGCCCAGCCCGGTGCCCTGGTGACCATCCTGGCGCCCGGTGGCATGGGAAAGACCACCGTGGCCCAGCGCTTTGCGGCAAGCCAGCTGGAGGCCTGTCCCGGTGGGGTGTGGTTCTGCGACCTCAGCGATGCCCACACGAAGATGGACGTGGGCACCGCCGTGGTGCGGGCGCTCGGGGCGGAGCAGGTCGAGGACGACCCGGGCGGGCAGCTGCTCGGCCTGCTGTCCCACCGGAGGGATGCCCTGGTGGTCCTCGACAACTTCGAGCAGTTGGTGGACGAGGCGGCCGCCCTGGTGCAGTCCTGGCGGCACGAGGCACCCAGCGTGCGCTGGCTGGTCACGAGCCGCCACCGGCTGGGGGTGGCGGCCGAGCAGGTGCTGCCCCTCGGGGCGCTCTCTCACGAGGAAGCGGCGGCCATGTACGTGGCGCGGGCGCGGGAAACTCGCCCGTCCTGGAGGCAGAGCCCTGCTCGGAGTGATGCCCTGGAGCAGGTGGTCCGCGCCCTCGAGGCCATCCCGCTGGCCATCGATCTCGCGGCGGCACGGGCGGCCACGGTGCCGCCCGAGGTGCTCTGTGAGCGGCTGGAGGGAGTGGAAGGCCGGCTGCGTGCCCGCCGACGCGACCGACCCGAGCGCCACCAGACCCTGACCGCCACCCTGGAGCTGAGCTGGAGCCTGCTGAGCTCCCACGAGCAGCAGTTCGTCCGGCAGCTCGGGCTCTTTCGGGGGGGCTTCCGGCTCGAGGCCGCCGAGGCGGTGGTGGAGCTGGCGCCCGATGCACCGTGGGTGGCGGACGTGCTGGAAGATCTCCTGGACAAGTCCTGGCTGCAGCGGGTCGAGACGCCCGCCGGGGTGCGCTTCCGGTGCCTGGAGCTCACCCGTCGCTTTGCCATGAAGCAGCTCGAGGACCAGGTCGGTGCTGACGCCGTGTCGGCGCTCTCGTTGCGGCACGCCCGGCACCATGGACGCCAAGGTCATGAGGACGCGTCCGCCGTCCTGGAGCAGGATCCGCTCTTCCTGGAGCGCGACAACCTGCTGGGCGCCCTGGCCTTCGCCGTGCAGCAGCACCCCGAAGAGGCCGCCGAGCTGGCCATCGTCTTCAGCCATCGCTGCGAGTCACGTGGTCCCCTGGACGAGGGGCGTCGCTGGGTGGCGCGGGTCCGGGCGATGACCGGGCACCTTCCGATCCAGCAAGCACGCTTGCTCATCGCGGAAGGTCGTCTGCTGGATCACCTCGGGCAGGTGGACGAGGCGGGACGCCACTTCAGGGAGGCCCTGGCGGTGGCGCGGCAGCACGAGGATCGGCGGCTCGAGGGGCGCCTGTTGAGCTTCCTGGGCTCCCAAGACCTGCGACGGGGCGATCTGGATGGGGCACAAGCGAAGCTCGACGCCTCGCTGGTGCTCCTTCGTGAGGTGGGCGACCGCTACCACGAGGGGCGAGGGCTCCTGAGGCTCTCCAACCTGCACTTCAGCCAGGGACGTTTCGCCGAGGCCATCGCGGGCCTCCGTGCCGCCCGGGCGGTGCAGCGCGACATTGGAGACCGCCACGGCGAGGCTGTCACGCTGAGCAACCTGGGCCAGACGCTCAGCAGCCAGGGTCGCCTCGACGAAGCACGAGTGAACTTCGAGGCGGCCTTGACCACCTACCGCGAGGTCGGCGACCGCCGTGGGGCAGTCGTCACCTTGCTCGGGCTGGGCAACCTGTTCGAGAACGAGGGAAGACCCGAAGACGCCTACGTGCACATCAAGACAGCCTTGGACGCCTCACGGGAGATGGGCAACCTCAGCGTCGAGGCCTATTCCTTGGGAAACCTTGGTGTTGCACTGGAGGGCCTGGGTCGCCTCGAGGAAGCGCGAGACAGCTTCGCAGCGGCGCTGGCCATCCAGCGCGAGCTGGGGGCCCGCCTCTCTGAAGGTGTCGAGCTCGCCCACCTGGGGGGCGCACATTGCGCCCTGGGTCGCTTCGACGAAGCCCGCGCGAACCTCGACGCTGCGCTCGCCATCCATGGCGAGGTCGGAGCCCGTCGCTACGAGGGCATCGCGCGCTTCAAGCTGGGCATCCTCGCCCGGGCGCAGGGGCGGGCCGACGAGGCGCGGGCCCTCCTCGAGGCTGCGTTGGCCATCCACCGCGGGGTGGGAGACCGGCGCTGGCAGGGTCAGGTCCTCGGCCAGCTCGCGAGAGAGCTGGCCTTGTCGGGCGCCACGACCGATGCCCTGGAGTTGCTCGACGAGGGAGAGGACCTGCTCCAGCAGGTGGGCGCGCCACAGCTCCTCGCCCAGCTCCTGGCGGCCCGCGCCGAGGTCCTGTGGCGGTCCGACGATCTGGCCGCTGCGGAGGACGCCCTCGCCCGGGCCGATGCGGTCGCCCCCGACGGTCACGCCACGACAGCAGATGAGCTCGTGCGGGTCGAGGCACTCATCCGCTCGACGTCCTGAGCGCGGTGAGCTGACGGTTCGCACATCGCTCTCATGGCATCGATGAGGTGCGGGTCCGACATCTGGTGGGCTGGGCATCTGGGGGCGCCGACAGCGAGATAAGTTGAAGGCAGGAGGGCGCTTGCCGTTGGCTGATGTCCGGATTCGAGCGGTAGATCCCGCGGCCCAGGATGACGTCAAGATCATCGCCGAGCGCATGCTGTCGACCTTGGTCGAAGTCCTCGGTGAGGAAGCGGGGGGTTCCCTGTATACGCTCGAAGGGACAACCCAGCGAGTGATGTGGCATCTCGAGTCGGAGGAGGTGGTCGCCCAGGTGTTTGTGGCGGAGACAGCTCAGGGTGAAATCGCAGGGCATACGATCGTTCGTGTCGATGATGACGGTGAAGGTAGGGAGATCGGTCTCTTCGCGACAACCTATGTTGTTCCGGAGTGCCGCGGCGCTGGGGTGGCGTCGAGTCTGTTGGATGCTGGGGAAGCTTGGATGCTGGAGCAGGGTCAGTCACTGGCGGCAACCTATACCGACAGGCTGAATAAAAAGCTTCAGAACCTGTATCTCGGGCGAGGCTACCGGATGAGCGCGATGCCCAATGACTTCGTGAAGATGGCGAAGGAATTGACCTGACATCGTACGAATAGGTATAGCTGCCGGGTGTGGCCGCTGAAGACCGTTCAGGACGACGTTGCCTGTGGGGTGGGCAGGGTGAGCTGTCAGGCCCAGTAGGACACTTCGCGCAACCAATACCTTGGATGGGGGTTTGGTGGTTGGTTGTGTGGTCCGTCGGAATCGGCGTGGACGCTCCATGTCTGAAGTCGACCGAAGGGCTCCTCGCCGCGGGCCACCGTTCAGCGTTCTGTTCACCCACTC
>JAERSX010000428.1 GCA_016845285.1 Deltaproteobacteria bacterium
GACCAGCGCTCGTCGACGTCGCTGGGAAGACCTGGTCCTCGCCACCCGTGATCAGCCCAGGCACCTCGAGGCGCAGGTGAAACTCGCCTTGATCTCCCATGTACTGGGCCACATAGGCGTTCAAGGACAGCTCGGTGAGCATGGTGAGGCCGTAGTCGAGACGCACCGCGCTGCTGCCATCGCTCAGGTTGCGGATGTAGCTGAGCGAGTACCGCATGTCGTTCCAAGGCAGCCCGCGCCCGGGACCGAACAGGGTGGCGTAGGCGCCCACATAGTCCTGGCCCACGTAGAAGGGCGTGAACTGCTGCTGGGCCAACAGCCAGGGGTAGAGGTCCGGGTCGTCGGTGCCCAGCTGGTTGTGGAAGTACTCGGCGCCCAGGTACAGCGTGTCCTCGTCGTTGAGACGGATGCCCATCTCCGCGCCGCCCATGGCTTGAAGCCAGCCGTCGTCGGAGCGGTCCACCTCGGTGGGAAAGCTCAGGCTCTCGAAGTCGACGTCTCCCTCCCAGCCAGGTGACTCGACGTCGGTGAGCCAGGCGAGCTCGCCGCGCAGGTCGACCAGCCAGACCCCGGTGGTGAGCTCCGCACCCAGCCGCGTGGTCTGGTCCTTGCGGAGGGCTCCGCTCACCGCCATCTCCGTGAGCCCCACCAGGAGCTCCGCACGGGCGGCACCCCCCACCTCATCGAGGGCCTGGGCCCCCTCGAAGTCGCCGATGACGTAGAGGTTGAGCGGCCTCGCCGGCAGGTGCACCTTGACGATGCCCACGCCGGTCCGCTCGTCGAAGTTGGCCAGGGCGTCGAGGCGGGCGGGCTGCAGGAAGTCCGTGGGGTTCCAGAATCGCCCCGCCCCCCACTTGATGCGCTGACGACCCGCCGTGACGTAGACCCGCCTCGCCACGTCGAAGTTGAGCCAGAGCTGATCGAGGATCACCTCGTTCGCTGCGAGCTCCTCTCCGGTGAGCGCGTCCACGTCGCCGTCGCGGACGGTGAGCGAGTGGCGCATCCTCGCTCGGGCGAAGGCACGCACCCGATCGTTGGGCCGAGCATCCACGAAGAGATCGAGGAGGTTGGGAAGGGACAGGCCGATGTCTTCGAGCTCTCGGTCGTCCACGTCTGGGACGGTGAGGTCCGCCCGGAGGTAGAGCAGGCCGCCCACGGTGAGGCGAGAGTCCGCGGCGTCGAGTCGTGCCGCGATGTCGGCGTCCGACATGGTGGTCTCGAGCTCTGCCAGCCCCGCGGGCTCGGGCTCCGACGTGGGTGTCGGGGCGGCGTCCTCGCCCGTGGGAGCCCCGAAGATGTCGGCTTCCCGTGCGGCCTCCTCGGAAGCCGGAGCCCCGAAGATGTCGGCCTCTCGAGCCTCGATGTCGCCCTCGCCCTCGCCCTCGCTCTCGCCCTCGCCCTCGCTCTCGCCCTCGGCCTCGGCCTGGGCGTACGCCGGTGCCCCAGCGAGTCCGAACGCGAAGATCAGGCCCCTCACCTGCTCTTCGCCTCGAGCCAGGCCTTGGTGAAGATGCTGTCCGGCAGGCTGTTCAGGTCGACCTCCTGGATCACCACCGTCGTCGCGTTGCCCTTCTCGATCTCGTCGAAGATCCGGATCTCCCGCGGGAAGTAGATCTCCTCGCCCTTCGAGGGCGAGAACTTCTTCATCCACTCCGGGTAGTAGGTCGTCCGCATGAGACGACCGCTCAGCGCGAAGTCCTGCCGCTTGAGGATGTTCGTCGACTCCGCATCGACCCACAGCTCCAGCGCCGGGTAGGCCACGTCCACGCCGTCCTTCACGGCCAGCTTGAGGTGATGGACGGTGTAGCGACCCAGCGTCTCCTCACCGACGTAGGTGGGCGTGTACTCCAGGGCCAGACGGCTCTCGTCGAAGTCGCTGCGCTGGCTGTCGGTGCCACCGATGCGCTCCCGCTCGGTCCGCCGCTCCCACTTGCCCACCGTGGGGTCGTAGATGAAGAGGTTCTTGTCGATGCGCAGGTACCCCTTGCCCGCCTCGCTCTGCGGCTTGGTGAACAGGATGACGAGGCTGTCGGTGGCGTCGCGACGCAGCACCTCGGCCTGGTAGACCAGGTCGGCCTTGCCACGCTGCTTGGTCTCGATGAAGACCGTCGACTTGTAGTCACCGCCGTTGCGCTGGCGATCGTCGATGGTCTCGAGCATCTGGGCCATCGCCGCACCATCGGGCGCCGCGAATGCCGGAGCACCGAGCAGGGTGGCGAGCAACAGGAGACAGCGAAACATGCGGGTCACTCCGTGTGTCGAAGAGCATCGACCGGACGCAGGGCGGCGGCACGCAGGGACGGCCAGACCGCGGCCAAGGCCGTGAAGAATGTGATGAACACCATCGATCCCACCAGGGCCTGGGGCGTCACACTCAGCGACAAGGTGTCGCTCAGCAAGATGGCCTGGACGGCCTCGATGCCGACGTCGATGGCCGACGCGTTCACCGACACCGCGAGCAGCGCCCCGATTCCGGCGCCCACGCCAGTCGCGAGGAGCCCCAGGAGCACAGCCTCGATGAGGAAGAGCAAGAGCACATGGCCCCGCTGCATGCCGATGGCGCGCATGGTGCCGATCTCGGCTGTGCGCTCCCGTACCGCCGTCCACATGGCGTTCATGATGCCCACCGCGATGATGGCCACCAGGATCAAGGTGAGGAAGACGCTCAAGCTGTCGAAGGCAGCGAGGATCCAGGCGACGTAGCTCACCTCGTCCTTCCACATGGTCAGGTCGAGCTGCTGACCCGACCAGTCCTCGCCCTGGACCCGCTCGAACTTGAAGAAGAACGGGTTGGGATCGTGGTCCATGACCACGTAGCCGGCATCGGCCAGGTGACCCCGGAGCTCGTTCATCACCGCAGCGCTGCGGTCGATGTCGTCGAGGTAGATCCACAGCGCGCCGGTGGTCGTCTCGTTGATCTGGTAGAGCTCGAGGATGGTGCTGCGGGGCAGGAAGGCCGTGAAGCTGGTCATGAAGCCCATGTCACGGGCGACGGCGACCACCTCGACATCCACGGTGTTGGTGACCCCGGCGTTGGTCTCGGT
>JAERSX010000429.1 GCA_016845285.1 Deltaproteobacteria bacterium
GCGGCTGCGGGGGGTCAATCGCAGGACACGGCGTAGGGAGCCGGGCGTCCTCCGCGTACGCCGCGCACGAGTGCCTCGGAGGTCGCCATGCTCATCGCCGTCTTGCTCATCGCCTGTGGTCAGGAACCCCTGTCCGACACACCCGTGCGCGCCACCCTCGACGACGGGCAGGTGCTGATGGGCGCGGTCCAGACCGAGACCCTCCAGCTGATCACCGGCATGGGCACGGTCGACGTGCCCCTGGTCGACATCGGCGAGGTGCAGCCCGTCGAGGGTGGCGCCCTCGGAGGCAGCGGGAATCACGTGAGTGTCTGGCTCCGCAACGGCTCGGAGCTCCGCGGTGAGTGGGCCGCTCCGGCGCTGCGCATGGGCCTTCAGATCGCCAACGAGTCCGTCGCTGTCGACCTTCCCACGGAGTCTCTGGAGCGCTTCCAGCTCCAGGGCGGCGAGATGATGCCCGTGGGCGAGGTCTACCGGATCCGCACCATCTACGGAGACGACTTCGTGGTGGACCCCGACGAGACCTGGGTGGAGCTCGACAACGACCTGGGCACCTTCGGGCCGGCGCTCTCCGAGATCGCGTCGCTGGAGCCGGTGATGCTGGCTGGCGAGGGCTCCGACACCGAGGAGCTCTGGCGCATGTCGCTGGACACCGGCACGGTGCTGCTGGGAGCGCTGCAGGGCACCGCGGACGATGGGGCCTCCCTCGAGCTGGCCTTGCCGCTCGGACCTGAGCAGCTCACCATCCCCATCGCCGACATCGCGGGGATCGAGCGGCAGAACTGGGTGGGCTACGACAGCTATGCACCCTCCATGTCCAAGATGGATGCGGACGACGACACGGCCATGGGCGAGCAGGCCGCCGAGGCCGCTGGTGGTTGGTTCGACAACAGCCGCCAGTCGAGCTTCAAGAAGCGGCACTGATCCCGCCCGCTAAGCTCGGGTGATGAGAACCGTACTCTTGGCCCTGGCAGCCCTTCTGTGGGCATGTACGCCGCGCGCGGCGGATGCCACGCAGGAGGAGGGGGCGGCACAGGTCGAGGCGGAGCGCCTCCTCGCTGGCGTCACCACGGTGGTGACGGTGCCCTCGGCCGCCGGTGCCATCGCCGTTCGCGTGAGCCTGCCCAGCGAGCCCCGCTACGCCGAGGGCGCGCCGCCGCTGGTGGTGGTGCCGCCCTTCTTCACGCCGGTTCGTGGCTTTGCGCGCGCTCCCGAGGCCGACGAGCTGGGGTTCATCGTGCTGACGCCGCTGTGGCCGGGGCGCGGCGATCCGAAGACCGGGGCCGCCAGCTCGGGCACCGATGACTACGGTGGCCCTCGCGCCCGCCAGGCCCTCGCCGCCGTGCTCCGCTACGCCAGCGATGCCCAGGTAGACACCACTGGCTTCACCCTGAGCCAGCGCCTGACCATGGGGTTGCTGGCCGATGAGCTGGGGGTCTACGCCTTCTCTCATCCCGGGATGGCGGCGACGCGGACCTTCGCCGAGCACGGCAGCACGATCCCGGGTCTCGCTTGGTTCCTGGGCCACGAGAACCCCACCAACGATGCCCTCTGCGCCGTCGAGCTGGGCCACTGGGGCGACGATCGTCAGGCGCAGCTGAACGGGGCCTACCGGGGCTACGACCCCGTGAAGCTCGATGTCGACTACAGCGATGTTCGCTGGGATCGAGCCCGAGATGTGCCGGTCATCGGCAGCCACGTCCTGAGCGACAAGGTGCCCCGGATGTTCGGCAAGCGGGTCTGGTCGGCCGCGCTCACCCGAGCCCTCCGCGACTCGGGCGCGCTCTCCGAGGACGACTGGCCCGACGACGTGGCCACCGTGGAGGAGGCCGAGGCCTGGTGGGCTGAGCGCACCTCGGTGGAGGCCTACGCCTCGCTGGCCGGCGCCGTGCCCCAGCTCAAGGCCATGCTGCTCTTCGGCGCCCGCGGTCATGTGCAGTCGGTGCCCGATCTCCCTCAGGTACACCAAGCCTGGGACGGGCTGCGTGGCACCGCCGGGCTCTGGGTCCGCCTCAACCCCGACTCGGCCTACGTGCGCGCCGCCGCACCCCAGCGTCGACCGGGGCGAGAGCTGGCTGCCAACACCGCCCCCTCCGACTGGAGCCAGGCCACCACCTGGGGGCATCCGCCTGGTCCTGGGAGCACCATCCTGCACGTGCAGGCCGCGCTCTCAGAGCTCGGAGATCGTGCCCACGCCGATGACTGGCGGCCCGATCTCGACGTCGTCCTGCTCGATCCTGTCCAGGATGCAGCGCCACCCACCAGCTCGGCTGCCACGGAGGCTGTGGCACCACCCCCCTCGGCGGGGCCCGGCGCCCTGCAGATCGTCTTCGCGGCTCGGATGGACGGCCGCGGAGGGTGCACCAAGACCGACAGCCGCGGCTGCTCGCTCTACCTCGCAGACCTCGACGCGGGCGGTGCCGTGACAGGCGCCCGGGCCCTGTCGGTCCGTCCCGGCGTGGCCCAGGACTTTCCCGTCATCGACCCCGAGGGTCGCTTCGTCGTCTACCAGGAGCGGGAGCGCGGCCCGCCCCGCGTGTCCTGGGTGGCGCTGGTCGGAGACGCCGGCGGCACCCTGCTCGAAGGGGCCGACCACCCGGCCCTGGCCGACGGGGGCAGCACCCTGCTCAGCGCGGCGGTCAGCCGCTCGGCGTCGAGCCGTCGCTTCGATCTCCAGCAGACGGCGCTCCGCTGGACGGCGGGTCGCCTCGTCGCTGGCAAGACCTCTGCTCTGACGAGCTCAGGCACGGCCACCGAGCCGGTGCCCTTTCCCGATGGCACCCAGATGGCCTGGTACGAGAAGGGCGGGGGGCGCGGAAAGGGGACCACGCGCATCGGTGATCGCGCTGCAGCTGAGGGTGCCTCCTTCGGGCCCCTGGGCTGTGCCCACGGTGCGGTCTCCCCCGATGGAAGCCTCTTCTTCTGCCAGCGCTTCAGAAGCTACAGCGTGGCTGAGCTCGGGTCGGCCTCGCCGGTGCCCTCCTCGATGTCCTTCGACGTGTCCCTCGACAGCTCCTGCGATCGCACCACCGTCGGGCACACCGAGTTCTGTGGTGGTGCCGAGTGGCTGCTGAGCACCGCGAGCTGCTGGAAGGGCGACGAGATCGTGAACACCGAGGTCATCCTCCACGACTGGGAAGGCCGCGTTCGGACTCGGGTCTCGTTCGACGTCGGCGCCCAGCTGGGAGCGCGGGACGTCCAGGCTCGCAGCGGCACCTGCCGGGGGACGCGATAGGGCCCCCGCGTTTGTCGAACGCCACTCTCGAACGCGTCAGGATTTGCCGTGCCTCAGTTTCCGGACCCGACTCAGGTCGAGCTCGGCCGCAGATGTCTCGATCACCTCGTGCGTGTCGTGGCCATCGACTCCCAGAGCGACGAAGACTCCCCCACGGTGCCGTCCACGCCGGGCCAGCAGGTGTTGTCCGACGACGTGGCCCGCTTCTACGTCGACCTGGGCGCCAAGGTGGAGCAGGACGACGTCGCCAACGTCATCGCGGAGTTTCCCGGGCGAGGGCGGGGCGCCGATGCGACCAGCGTCGCCCTCATGGTCCACCTGGACACGGCCCGCGGCACAGCCGCCACCTCGATGCTGCACACCACGCCCGCCTGGTCCGGTGATGCCGTGCCCTACGCGCGCAACGGGGCCCTGACCGTCGACCTCGAGACCTACCCGGCGCTGGCTCCATTCCTGGGCCACGATCTGGTCCATGGCGACGGCCGTGCACCCTTCGGTCTCGACGACAAGCTGGGGCTCGCACAGTGCATGACCCTCGCCTGGCTGCTCTCTCACCACCCACCTGCCGATCACGCACCGGTGGTCTTCGTGGGGCGGCCCGACGAGGAGGTGGGCGGGCTCGAGGCGCTGCACAACGTGATCGCGGCCTTGCGGGCGCGGAGCGTGGACCGGGGCTTCACCGTGGACGGCATCCAGCCGCTCGAGGTCAACATCGAGAACTTCCACGCTGCGGGTGCCGAGGTCACGTCCGGCTGGACCGGTCGGTCCCGGACGCCCACCAAG
>JAERSX010000430.1 GCA_016845285.1 Deltaproteobacteria bacterium
GCGCCACGACGGCGCCGATCACATAGCGGACAGGCACCGAACGCTCAGAAGCCGGCGAAGCGCAGGTAGCGGTCGACGACCAGGTGACGACTGTCGCGGGGGCCGGGGGCAGCTTCAGGGTGGAACTGCACGGCCATCACGCGCAGCTCGTCGTGGCGGAAGCCCTCGAGGGTGCCGTCATTGAGGTTGACGTGGGTGACCACGCCGCCCGCGGCCTCGATGCCGACCGGATCCACACAGAAGCCATGGTTCTGGCTCGTGATCTCGATGCGGCCCGTCTCGATGTCCCGCACCGGGTGGTTCGCCCCCCGGTGGCCGAAGGGGAGCTTGAAGGTGTCAGCGCCGAGGCCCAGACCCAGCAGCTGATGCCCGAGGCAGATGCCCACGATGGGGACCTTGCCGATGGCCTTCTTGACCTCATCGATGACAGGACCCAGGGCTGCGGGATCGCCCGGGCCGTTGCTGAAGAAGAGCATGTCTGCGCCATCGAGCCAGGCCTCGGCAGGGGCCGTGATGGGCACGACCCGAACGTGGCAGCCAGCCTCGGCCAGCAGTCGCAGGATGTTGGTCTTCACGCCACCGTCGACGACGGTCACCCGGCACCGCGGGCTGTCGGGCTCAGCAAAGACGTAGGCCTCGTCGGCGGCGACCTCGCCCGCCAGGGCCCGTCCCGCCATTCCAGGCCAGGCCTCCAGCATCGCGTACAGCTCGGTCGCCGAGGTGCCGTCCGTGGAGATGACGGCCTTCATGGCGCCCTTGTCGCGCACGTGACGAACCAGGGCGCGGGTGTCGATGCCGTGGAGCGCCGGCACGCCCGCACGCCGCAGGTACCGGTCCAGGCCGTCCTCAGCGCGGTGGTTGCTGTGGAGTCGCGAGAAGTCTCGCGCCACGAAGCCCGCCGGCCAGACCCGTCGGCTCTCGGAGTCGGCGGCGTTCACGCCGTAGTTGCCCACGTGCGACACCGTCATGACCACGATCTGCTCGTGGTAGCTCGGATCGGTGAGCACTTCCTGGTAGCCGGTCATGGCGGTGTTGAAGACCACCTCGCCGACCCGAGTGGCTTTGGCGCCAAACGCCTCACCCACGAAGCTTCTTCCATCTTCCAGGAGCAGGACGCCGCCCACGTGCACCTCGCCGGAGCCCGTCTCTAGCGTGACGAGCAGCCGGTGTCATGCAGATGCGTCTGCGCTGGCGCGATCCGGTTAGGCCGCTGCGCCGCGCAAGGAGGCTGTCGTGGCCAAGCCCAAGAAGCTCTCTCCGCCAAACCTCGACCGAGTGCGCAACATCGGCATCGCCGCGCACATCGACGCCGGTAAGACCACACTCACCGAGCGTGTCCTCTTCTACACCGGGGCAAACCACCGCATCGGCGAGGTCCACGACGGCGGCGCCCACATGGACTACATCGCCGAGGAGCAGGAGCACGGCATCACGATCAGCGCGGCCGTGACGCGCTGTCCGTGGCGCGAGCACCTCATCCAGATCGTCGACACGCCGGGCCACGTGGACTTCACCATCGAGGTGGAGCGGGCCATGCGGGTGCTCGACGGGGCGGTCATCGTGCTCGATGCCGTGCGCGGTGTGGAGCCCCAGACCGAGACGGTGTGGCGTCAGGCAAACCGCTTCGACGTGCCCCGCTGCATCTTCATCAACAAGATGGACCGGCCGGGCGCCAGCTACCAGCGCTGCATCGACTCTCTCGAGAAGCGCCTCGGCGCCAGCCCTGTCCCGGTGTGCCTGCCCCTCGAGGACGGCTCGGTGCTCGATCTCGTCGAGCAGACCCGGATCACCTTCTCCGGCGAGCACGGCGAGATCGTAGAGGTAGGGCCCATCCGCGACGAAGATGCCGAGGTGCTCCAGGAGTACCGGGAGAGCATGCTCCTGGCCTGTGCAGAGATCGACGAGGAGCTCGAAGAGCTCGTGTTCGAAGAGGCCGAGATCCCCACGGAGCGCATCTGGTCGGCCCTGCGTGCCGGCACCATGGCACGCCAGATGAACCCCCTCTTCGGGGGAAGTGCGCTGCGCAACTGGGGCATCCAGCCCCTCCTCGACGGTGTCCTAAAGATCATGCCGGCCCCCCTCGAGCGCCCGGCCTCCATCGCGACCGATCTGGAAGGCGAAGAGGACATCGTGGAGATGGACAGCGCCGAGCCCCTGGTGGCCCTGGCCTTCAAGGTGCAGCTCTTCGAGGGGCGCCGTCACGTCTTCGTGCGCATCTACCGAGGCATCCTCGAGCCCGGCATGACCGTGGCCCTCGGTGGCCGGGAGCAGACGGAGCGCGTCGCCCGGGTCTTCGACGTCAACGCAGGCTCCAAGCGCCGACTCGACGCGGCCTATGCTGGTCAGATCGTGCTCCTCGCCGGGCTGCGTCACGCGACCACCGGCGACACGCTGTGTGACCCCGAGAACGAGCTGCTCCTCGAGCGCATCGACACCAAGGAGCCCGTGCTGGGCCTGGCCATCGAGCCAGAGTCCACCCGTGACGAGTCCAAGATGCTCGAGGTCCTGGACAAGCTCTGCGAGGAAGACCCCACGCTACGCTTCGAGGAAGACCCAGACACAGGCCAGCGTGTGCTCAAGGGCATGGGCGAGCTGCACCTGCAGATGATCTTCGAGCGTGTGCAGCGCGAGTACAGCCTCAAGCTGCGGGTGGGCAAGCCCACCGTCATGACCCGCGAGACCATCAGCAAGTCTGCCGAGGGCAGCTTCAAGGTCGACCGAGTGCTCAAGGCCGGCGACAAAGAGATCCCCCTGCGGGCCGGCGTGGCCGTCTCGGTCCGTCCCCTTCCACGAGATGCTGGCAGCGAGGTCGACGTGGAGGACTACGAGATCCGCCCGGCGGGCTTCTCGCTCAACGACGAGCAGCGCCAGGCAGTCGAGGACGGCACCCGGGACGGCATCACCGGTGGCCCCGTCGAGGGCGCCCCCCTTCAAGACGTCGCTGTTCGCCTCGAGCGGGTGACCGTCTTCGAGGAAGGCAGCTCGGCCCAGGCCCTCCGCATGGCTGCGGCACAGGCAGTGCGCGCCGCGCTGGTCGAGGCCGGCGGTCAGGTGCTGCGTCCTCTGATGCAGATCGAGGTGGTGGTCCCAGACGCCAACCTGGGCACCGTGCTCGGCGATCTACAGTCCCGCAAGGCCGCCATCTCCGGTCAGGAGTCCGAGCTGGGCATGTCCACCATCCACGGCACCTGCCCCTTGGAGGCCCTGCTCGGCTACACCACCAGCCTTCGCAGCATCACCTCGGGC
>JAERSX010000431.1 GCA_016845285.1 Deltaproteobacteria bacterium
CGAGGTCGCGGACCTGGACGCCCTCGTAGACGCGAGAGTAGGAACAGTCGACGAAGTCGTTGGCTTCGGCATCCTCGTCGAATTCGAGGGTCCAGGTGATCGTCGCGCTGAGCACCGTAGCGGCACTGCTCTCCACCTCGCCTTCCTCACCTCCGGCGCAGGCCTCGTAGCCAGGGTTGGTGACGTCCCCACCCCCGTCGTCGCCCGAGTCGCCGCCCGAGTCGCCGTCGTCGCCCGAGTCTCCAGCGTCGTCACCACCGTCGTCGCCCGAGCCGCCGTCACCGACCGGCTCGGCGTCCTTGTCCCCACAGGCGCCGAGGCAAGCAAGCAATACGAAAGGCACAAGAGAACGACGCATGAATCCTCCGAGCAGCCAGCGTATCTTCCGCGCTCTTTGGTCGCTCTCTGTTGGTCCCGGGGGCAGGCCACTTGGTTAGGTAGGGACCACCGGAGAGCCCATGTCCCTCAGCCCCATCGTCGAGTGCGTGCCCAACTTCTCCGAGGGCCGCGACCGCGCGATCATCGACCAGATCACCGCCGCAATCGAAGCCGTAGACGGCGTGACCTTGCTCGACGTCGACCCCGGCGAGGCCACCAATCGCACCGTGGTCACGTTCGTCGGGGCCCCCGAGGCCGTGCTGGAGGGTGCCTTCGTCGGCATCGCCACCGCCTCCCGCCTCATCGACATGACCGAGCACACCGGCGCCCACCCACGCATGGGGGCCACCGATGTCTGCCCCTTCGTGCCCGTGCGCGGCATCAGCATGGAGGAGTGTGCCGAGCTGGCCCGTCGCCTCGGAAAGAGCGTGGCCACCGAGCTCGGCATCCCCGTCTACCTCTACGAGGCCGCGGCGAGCCGTCCGGAGCGGCGCAACCTCGCGACGGTGCGGTCCGGGGAGTACGAAGGTCTGAGCGCGAAGCTCCAAGACCCCGACTGGGCCCCTGACTTCGGCCGGTCCGAGCTCACCGAGACGGTCCATCGCAGCGGAGCAACCGTCATCGGTGCCCGTCCCTTCCTCATCGCGTACAACATCAACCTCAACACCAAGAACACGCGCAAGGCCATGAAGATCGCGGCGCTCATCCGCGAGAAGGGCATCATCCGCCGCGACGCACGCAACAAGATCGTGCGGGATGCCGATGGCAAGGCTGTACGTGACCCGGGGCTGTTCACCCACGTCAAGGCCATCGGCTGGTTCATCGAGGAATACGACCGCTGCCAGGTCTCCATCAACTTCACCGACTACACCGTGAGCTCCCTGCACGCCGTGGTGGACGCGACCCGGCAGGTGGCCTGGAAGGAAGGCGTGGTCGTCACGGGCTCCGAGCTCGTGGGGCTGGTGCCAGAAGACGCCTTGCTGCGTGCCGGACGCCACTACCTCCAGGCCCAGGGGTCCAACCCCGGCGCCCCCGGCAACGAGCTGGTCGAGGTGGCGATCCGCTCGCTCGGCCTGAGAGATCTCGGCGACTTCGATCCGAACCAGCGCATCATCGAGCGGCGCATTGCCTCCGACGGCCCGCTGGTGGCCAGGAGCGTGCGTGACTTCGTGGACCTGCTCAGCAGCGGGGCGCCCGCCCCGGGCGGCGGCTCGGTGGCCGCGCTCTGCGGTGCCCTGAGCGCCGCCCTGTCGGCCATGGTGGGCCAGCTCACCACCGGCAAGAAGGGGTACGAGGACCAGAACCTCGCACAAAACGAGAACGCCCTGATCGCACAGGACCTCAAGGAGAGCTTCCTGGCCGACATCGACGCGGACACGCTCGCGTTCGACGGGATCATGGCCGCACTCAAGCTCCCCAAGGGTACCGATGCCGATCGACAAGTTCGCCGGCAGGCCCTGCATGACGCCACCGTGGTCGCCATCGAGGTTCCCCTCCGTGTGTTGGAGCGCACGGTCGAGGCGGTGCGTTGCGCCCAGCATGCCGCCGTGGGCAACCGCAACGCCCGTTCCGACGCCGGCGTGGCTGCCCTCGCCGCATGGACCTGTGCAGAGGGTGCCTGGTACAACGTGGCCATCAACCTGGACGGCTTCGCCGACGCTGCAGCCGCCCAGAGCTACCGAGAGCGCGCCGACGAGGCCCTGGAGATCGTGACCCGCGGGGTCATGGAGATCACCCAGCAGATACGCCTCGAGCTCGGTGGGGAAGACGAGGCGTGAGCCGCCGTCGCCGCGGCGATCAAGACCAGCCTCGCGAGAAGAAGGTTCGGCCCCCTCCCCCGCTGACCAGTGCCTACCTCCACGATCAAGCCCGGCGGCACCTCCTCCGGTACTGGCCCAGCGTGTCCCAGATGCGGCGCGTGCTGCGCCGTCGAGTCGACCGATGCATCCGCTTCCACGGCGGCGATCGCGACGAAGGTCACGCCCTCGTGGAGACCGTCCTCACCGAGCTCATCGACTCGGGCCGTCTCGACGATGCCCGCTTCACCCGGGGCTGGCTGGACACCCTCCACCGTCGGGGCAGCTCGCGGCGACTCATTCGACAACGGCTCCGGCAAAAGGGCGTGGATTCCGACCTCATCGACCAGCTCCTGTCCGCCCACGACGCCTCTCTCCAGGGGGAGGGCCACGACCCGGAGCTCACCCGTGCCGTGGCCTACTGC
>JAERSX010000432.1 GCA_016845285.1 Deltaproteobacteria bacterium
CAGACACTCTCGACACCGACCGCGACTTCTCCAAGGCTCCCAAGAACACCTATGTTCCCTTCGGTGGCGGCTCACATGCCTGCCCTGCCGGAGGATTCATGGAGCTGGTCTACGCAGCCTCCGTCTTGGCTATCCTCGGAAATGTGGACATCGAGATGACGCCTCATGACTACGTGCTGCGGAAGGTGGTCAACCCCTTCCCCGCGCCGTCGAGTGACTTCCGCTTCCACGTGGTTGGCCTCCGGACACCGCCTCGCCAGACCACACCGAGCCAACCAAGCCCAGCTCGCAAACCCAACAGATAGCCAACCCTCCAGAGAGGCGATGGGCGTCATGGCCACTCGCGACCTGTGCATCGTCTGCAACGAGCGCCCCATCCAGTGGCGCGCCACCCGTCGCTGCGGCCCTTGCGAGCTGGACATCGCACCCGAGCAGCCCCGCATCGAGCCCTGTGCGGGGTGCGGAGACAACCCGGCCCACCCCGGTAACGGCGGCTACTGCAGCGCCTGCTACGCACCCCGCTGAGCGCGCCATGTGCACGGTGCCAGTACACTCGGAAGCCCGCTTCCCATAGTTGGACCCAAACCAGCCAGGTGAACCATGGCGCGTCTTCGCTCGCTGTTGCTCGTGACGATGATGTTCGGCTGGGGTTGCAAGGAAAAGGGCGGGGGCGCCCGGCCAGGCGAGTCGGACACCGACACCCAGACCGACACCGACGCCCCAACCGACACCGGTGATTGCGAGATCGAGTTCCCCGCCCTGGAGGACGACGAGGGCACCGACCCCGGTGACAGCGGCGAACCCGGAGACACCGCTGAGCCCGAGCTCTCCACGGAGGGCCTGGTCGCTCACTGGTCCCTGGACGGCACCTGGGAGGACGGCTGGGGCAGCTACGACATGGACCCGTTTCGGGAGGGCGGCTTCGAGGACGCCGACTACGCACGGGGAGACGACAACAGATCCTACGGGCCCACGGGTGAGGACGAGGACAATGGCGCCGTTGCCGCCGATCTGACCGAGATCGACACCACCAATGGCGTGACCCTGGAGGGCTGGTACTACAAGGCCAACAACGACACCAAGGGTGTGCTCTTCGGGTTCGGCGACCACACCTGGGGAGAGCCGAGCCTCGCTGTCGTGGACTCCTGGGGTGCCTTGAGTGTGGTCTCCGGAGAGACCGATGACCGAACATCGGTGACCTATGACCGGCCCGCGAACGGCTGTTGGCATCATGTGGCCGCCGTGCTGCCACCCGGCCTCGACGAGGGCGAGCCCATCCGTCTGTACCTGGACGGGGAAGAGCTCGAGAGCACGGATGGCACCTACACGATCGGCGGCACCGGCCTGATGGGATCGCCATTTCAGATCGGCACCTTCACCTTGAGCTACGCCGGCCAGATGCGAATGGATGAGGTCCGCCTGTGGTCGCGGGCCTTGACCGAAGAAGAGGTTGTCGTCGCAGCCACGCCAACCGGAGATGGCCTCGAGTGTCCGGGCACCTACCTGGAGTGGGAGCCGGGGCCCCGGTGCGGGTGGGACAGCGACGAGGCGAGCCCCGTGTTCGACATGGCCGGCGAGGTCCGGGTGCTCACCGACGACACCGTCGTCGTGGTCAGCGATCCCACTCCCTGGCTGCTGGACCGCCTCGACGGTGCGTGCGGCGAGTACCTGACCGCCATGGAGGAAAACGTCGAAGACCTCGATGACTGGTGGGTCGGCGCCCAGTATGGCTATGCCTGGCTCGAGACCTCGGCCCGGTACGGGCCCCAGCTCATCGAGGCACTCTGGGAGCCCGACCACTTCCTGGTCGCCGGCTGCGAGGACGAGGCCGAGCAGCCCGTCGCCACCACCCACTGGCCTCAGGCCGTGCGCGAGCTCTGGGTGCCCCGTCCCGGGGTCGACGACGAGCGAAAGATCACTCGGGCCCAGGTGGTCTGGGTCTCCTACCTCGACCTGCCCTTCACCATGCAGCCCGGCGAGGACTACGCCGTGCGCGACGCGTGGGGAAACCGCCTCGACTTCACCTACGACGAGGACGAGACGATCTCCTGGGCCATCAAGGTCAACCAGCTGGGCTACCTGCCCGACGCACCGAGCAAGTACGCCTACCTGGGCGCCTGGGCCGCGCAGGCCGGCCCGGTCGACCTGTCCCGGTTCGACGGCGCCCCCTTCGCGGTCGTCGACGCACAGAGTGGCGAGCCCGTGTTGGAAGGCGCCATCGAGTACCGCATGGACGACACCACGCTGTCCGGCGAGATCGTCTACCAGATGGACCTGTCCGCCGTCACGACGCCGGGCGAGTACTACGTCCGGGTGCCTGGAGCGGGCCGGTCCTGGCCCTTCACCATCGGTCAAGACGCCGTGGGCGAGGCCTTCTACACCCACGCACGCGGGCTCTACCACAACCGCTGCGGCACCGATCTGGAGGAGCCCTACACCTCCTGGGTCCGCGGAGACATCCACCAGACCTACCGCGGCGGATTCCCACCAGACGGAGATGACTACGACGACAACTCCGCCGACGGCTGGGGCTTTCTCGACGAAGACGGGCAGTACGTGGGCTACGGCGCCTTCGATGCCGTGGAGGCGACCGCGACCGACGAGCTGCTCGAGGGCGTGGACGGCGGATGGCACGACGCCGCGGACTACGACCGCAGGCCCTACCACTTCCGAGCCGTCCAGGATCTGCTCGTCAGCTACTTCATGTTCCCCGACAACTTCACCGACGGTCAGCTCAACCTGCCGGAGGGCGACAACGGCATCCCCGACATCTTGGACGAGGCCCGGTGGGGAATCGACGTGTGGATGGCGGCCCAGGAGGAGAGCGGCGGGGTCGGCACCTGGATCGAGGCCACCAGCCACCCCGAAGCGTACGACCCGGGCGAGGACACCCAGCCGTACTACCTGTCGCTGGCCACCCGAAACTCCTCCCTCGAGTACGCCCGCTACGCCGCCATGCTGGGACGGGCACTGGCGCTGAGCGGGCACACCGAAGAGGCCCAGCCATACATCGAGAGCGCGGCGGCCGCCTATGCGTTCGGGACCGACGAGAGCGTTCGGGTGTCCACCAGCTGGGAGGTGGACGGCCAGACCCACTCCTGGACCGAGGCGCCCGAGCCCGACCAGGAGCGCGTGCTGTGGGCCGTGTTGGAGCTGTGGCTCGCCACCGCAGACACCGCCTACCAGGACGAGCTGGCGACCCCCGAGATGGACGAGGTCTTCCTGGCGGCCGTCGACCAGCTGTGGTGGCAGAACCTCATCTACATGGCGGTGGACGTGGCGCTGGAGTCCGACGCACTTCCCGATGGGTGGGGCGACGCAGCCCACGCTGCAGTGCTCTCACGCGCAGACCACTGGCTGTCCGCCTACGACGGCCATGCCTACCGACGAACCTGGTATGCCCCCGACCACAGCTACTTCGAGCTGGCTGGCTGGGGAACCAACATCTTCTACCCCCTGCGTGCCCTGGTGGCTGCCTGGCGCCTCTCAGACGACGAGAGCTACCGACAGGCCGCGCTGCTGGGCCTGGACTACCTGCACGGGGCCAACGGTCAGGGCCGGGTGAACACCACAGGTCTGGGTGAGCACGCCACCACCACCGCCCTGCACCTGCCCTCGTGGGCTGACGGCATCGACGAAGCTTCGCCGGGGATCACGTTGTACGGGCCCACCGTGGGGGTTCCCTGGGAGGCCCGCACCCACGTCTACGGCCTCGAAGAAGCGGCCTACAGCAACCCCAACTTCGAGGGCGTAGAGATGGCGCTCATGCCTCCCCCGTGGGACAACGACGCGCTCACCCTGGAGGAGGTGGGGAGCGAGCTGTACGAGGTCCTGCCCGGATGGCGACGCATGCTCCCCATGGAGGAGCTCATCGTGGAGTCCATGGAGTTCACCGTGTGGGAGACCACCTCACCCGCAGCCAGCGTCACCGGATGCCTGATGGGCGCGGGCTGGGAGCCCGGCACCGAGCTGCTGAATACCCAACCGCGCACCGAAGAGGAGCTTCGTTCCTCTCTCTGGCTGATGCCCTGAGCCCTTCCCGAGGCCCCACGGGCAGGACTCTCCGCAGCGAGTAGCTGCGAAGCAGATCAGGTGCCCGCATCGGTCGTTTCGTCGACCGCCAGCTCGTTCCCAGGCTACAGTCGTGCCATGTTCAATCCCTTCGCCTGCGCCCACGTCGGCGTAGCTTCGTTCCTGCTCATCGGTCTTTCCGCATGCACTGGAGAGCGCGCAGAGCCTGGTCCACACGATGGCGCCAGCGAAGGAAGCGGAGATGACGGGACCGGCGACTCGAGCGGGGGAGACGACAGTGGTTCTGGCGACGACGACACCGGGGACGACGAGACCCTGACCTGGGAGGACCTCCAGGTGGACCGCCCAGAGGTCGAGCCTCAGTGGTCCGCCGAAGAGCTCCAGGACGTCCTCAACACCTGGGCCACCAACTATGGCGTGCCCAACGCGCCCGGGGTCATCGCCGAGTACAACTCTGCCATGCTCGAGGGTGACGCCGACTGCCCCGGCACGGACACCGACGACATCATCCAGAGCCTGTCGGGCTGCACCGCATCCACTGGGTGGACGTACAACGGCCTCAGCATCCTCGACCACGACAGCTCGTCGGACACGGGCTCCGCCTACGAAACCGCGTCGGTCGAGTTCAGCGTGGCAGACTTCGTGATCAGCCGACCAGACGGCGAGCGCTTCGTGGTGGGCGGTCGAGCCGCTCACACCTGGAGCCACGCCTCCTCGACCGGCACCAACGCCTCGACGAGCATCTCGGGGACCTGGGTGCACGAGTGGACGGACATCAGCTGGCTGCAGGAGCCCGTGAGCGTCGATCTCGAGGTGGTTCACCAGGGCTACACGCCCACCTGGCTTCGCATCAACGGGCAGATGACCGTGGGCGGCGTCTCCATGGTCTGGGACGACATCGAGATCGACAACTCCGAGTGCACAGGGCTCCCCGCGGAAGGCACCATCTGGGTGCGACAGGACGACGGCTCGTGGGTGGAGCTCGTCATCGCCGAAGACTGCACCGGCTGTGGCACGGCCACCTGGAATGGAGAGCAGGAGCTCGGCGAGGTCTGCCTCGACTTGTCGCACACCCGGACGAGCCTCATCAGCGTGCTGGAGCGGAAGCCATGACGTTGCGTGGGCGGCTGTGCATGCCCCTGTTCATCGGGCTCCTCGCGAGCTGCGATGGCGAGCCGGTCGGCCCCTCGGCTACCGGCTCCGGATCGGACTCCGGCACGGGCGACACCGACGACACGGCAGAAGACACCGCAGAGGAGCAGGGCCCGGACCTGGTCGCCCTCGACGCACCGCGCCTGCTTCGGCGGGCCAGCCTCGACCTCACAGGCTCCCTACCCTCCCTCGAAGATCTCGACGCCATCGAGGCCGATCCCGACCAGTGGGAGTCCCTCCGCGACGCCCTCCTCGAAGACCCCGCCCTCGAGGATCGCGTGGTCCAGATGCTGGCCGAGCGCTGGCTCACCCTCCGCGACGAGTACGCGGTGCACTACTACGACTACGGCCTCGACGAGACCCAGGAGTACGAGTGGCTCCGGTCCGTCGGGCAGGAGCCACTGCGCTTCGTCGCCAACATCGTGGTCGAGGACCGTCCATGGAGCGAGGTCACCACGAGCGAGACCGTGATGGTCGACGAGACCCTGGCCGCCGTGTGGCCCGTCGAGGGCTACCCGGATGGCGAGACCGGCTGGCAGGCCGCCACCTGGACCGACGGTCGCCCACCCGTGGGCGTGCTGGCCAGCAATGGGCTGTGGTGGTCTTACCCCTCCGACGAGTTCAACCAGAACCGGGCCCGTGCTTCGGCCCTCTGCCGCCTGCTGCTCTGCGAAGACCTGTTGAGCCGGCCCGTGGCCATCGACAACGCCGCTGAGCTGCTGGAAGCCGGCGACGTGGCCGAGATGGTGCGCACCCAACCGAGCTGCCTCAGCTGCCACTCCACCATCGAGCCAATCTCTGCGGCGCTCTACGGCTATCTCTGGAAGTCCGAGAACGCCGTGGGAGAGCTCGAGCGCTACCACCCCGAGCGAGAGCTGCTCGGTGAAGAGGAGCTCGGCGTCGAGATGGCCTACTGGGGGGAGCCCGTGAGCGGCCTGGGCGAGCTGGGCTGGGCCATGTCGGGCGATCCACGCCTGTATCGCTGTGCCACCGAGACCTTCATCGAGCTCATGCTCCGACGCCGCCTCGACACCGAGGAGCGGCCCATGGTCGACCGGCTCGAGCAGTCCTTCCTACAGTCGGGCGCCACCGTGCGGCCTCTCCTGCGCGAGATCACAGACCTCCCCACCTACCAGGTGGGCACCCTGGGCGTGGAGGCCACCGACAACCAGCTCAGCCGCGAGCTCGCCGTACGCGTCCTCTCCCCGTACCAGGTTGCCACTGTCATCGAGCAGCTCACTGGCTTCCGCTGGACATGGGAAGGCGCCCTGCTCATGGACTACGACCCCACCGGCTTCCGCATCATGGCCGGTGGCGTGGATGGCCTGAACCAGTCGCAGCCCCACGTCGACCCCAGCGTGGGCTCGACCCTGCTCCATGGCCGCATCGCCCAGGCCGCCGCCGAGTAC
>JAERSX010000433.1 GCA_016845285.1 Deltaproteobacteria bacterium
TGTCTGTCTCGGGTGGCGGGCTCTACCACCAGGGTGACGGCAGCGAGCGTCCCCGCCTCAGCGACTCCGTGCTCATCGGCAACAGCGCAAGCACGGAGGGAGGCGGCGCGGCCTTCGTCGACGCCACGAGTGTTCGCTCCTTGTCCAACTACTTCGGCGACAACGAGGGCCTGACCGGCGGCGGCCTGTACGCATCCGACGCGCCGCTGGTGGCCCGCCAGAACCTCGTCTTCAACAACACCGCCGAGGTGGGCGGTGGCATCTCCGCCGAAGGCATGCGCAGCGGCCGCATCGAACACTCCGACATCGCCGGCAACGCCGCGGAGCGTGGCGGCGGTGTGGCGATCCTCTCCCCCACCGGTGCCTACAAGATCTACAACAGCCGCATCTACGAGAACGAGTCCACCGAAGGGGCCGGTGCACTCTTCGTCTTCGGCGACGACTCCGGTGTCCAGATCACCAACATCGACGTGTCCGCCAACACGGGCGGCGGCATCTACCTGGAGTCCTCTCCCGACACCGTCGTGATCAACGCCATCGTGTACAGCAACGGCACCGCTGGGATCATCGCCGACAGCGAGTCGGCCAGCGCTCCCATCAGCTACTGCGACGTCTTCGGCCACGACACCGACTGGCTCGGCAACTTCGAGACTGGAGAAGGTGTCGACGGCCACATCAGCCAGGATCCCAGCTACGTGTCGCTGGTCGAAGACGGCGACCCCACCATCGATGTGCTCTCCCTGCTCACCGACAGCCCCTGCCGTGACGCCGGCGATCCGGGCATCCTCGACCCCGACGGCAGCGTCTCCGACATGGGCTCGTATGGCGGCAGCGATGCCGACTTCGATGACTCCGACGGCGATGGCTACACCGCCAACGAGGGCGACTGTGATGACGACGACGAGACGGTCAATCCCGGCGTAGACGAGACCTGGTACGACGGCGTGGACGGCAACTGCGATGGCGCCAACGACTACGACCAGGACGGCGACGGGTACACCTCGGACGCCTTCGGCGGCACCGACTGCGGCGACGCCGATGCCAGTGTCTACCCGGGAGCCGACGACCCCGCGGGCGACGGCATCGATCAGGACTGCGACGGTGCCGACGGCAGCGGAGGCGGCGACGACGGCGGCAGCGACGACGGCGGCGGCGGCAGCGGCTACGACGGCCGCGAAGAGGACCAGGACAACGACGGCTACACCGCCGACGAGGACTGCGACGACACCGAGCCGCTCGCCTTCCCCGGCAACACCGAGCTCTGCGGCGATGACATCGACAACGACTGCGATGGCTCGGCAGACTCCTTCGATGATGACTGCAGCGCCAAGACCTCCGATGCCTGCGGGGGCTGTGCCACGGCAGCGCCCCTTCGGGGGCTCTGGCTGCTCTTGCCGGGGCTCCTGCTGATGGGACGGCGGCGGCGGTAGGCCTCCCGCTGCGGCGAGACCACCGTCTCTACTGCACCGCCCGCTTCAAGGCCTCGACGGTCTTCTCCCCGATGTACGGCGTGGAGGCGAAGGACTCGACGCTGGCCCATGGACGCTTGTCGATGGCGATGTTGGATTGTCGGCCGGCCATACCCGCAGCGGTGAGCTCGGCCTTGCTGGCGTTGTTCAAGAACACGAGGGCACGGGTGGCTTCGCCGGCCGTAAACGCCACGCCGTCAGCACGAACGGCCGACTGAGCGGAGGGCACTGCGGCCGCGGTAGCCGCTGGGGGCGTGCTCGCGGCCACACCTCCTGGCTCGGAGGCCGGAGCGGCCCTCGCGATCGCGCGCAGGGAGCCATGAGCGGTGGCCTCATCACCACTGAGGTCGAGGACGACGGGCGTGTGGCGAAAGCCAGAGAGGCGGAGCTCGGCTTCCCGGGTGAGCTCGATCTCATCGGTGGGAACCTCCACCTTGGTGGCCACGGGCGTCTTGCCCAGCAGCTCGTCGTCGAGCCAGAGCTCGGCGCCAGAGGGCTCGCTGCTGACCAGCACATAGACCTCACGATGGGCGGGCAAGGCGGGCTCTTCGGCCAGGATCTCCACCGCCTCCTGCACCTGGAACACCGGCTCCTCGATAGCAGCCTCCTCGGGATGCATCAGGTCCCAGACTCCCACCGCTCCGCCCACCGCCAGCGGCGTACCGACGAGGAGCAGCGCCCCAAGGCCCAGCACACCACCTCGCCGTCCCTCCGGCGGCAGGCTGTCGGTCTCGGTCTCGATCAGAGAGGCCACGGGGTCGCCCGTGATGACCGAGGTGATCTCCATGGTGGGCGACGAGGGGTACAGGGTGTGACGCGTGTCGATGAGCGCGAGCAACAGGGCGTCGGCATCGGGAAAACGCTCGTCGGGACGCTTGGACATCAGCCGCTCGACCACGGCCTCGATCTCGGGAGCCACGGTGACCTCGGGCGCCCGGGTGGCCATCTCCGGGTACGGATCCCGCACGTGCGAGATCGCGATGGCCATGGGGTTGTTCTTTGCGTAGAAGGGAAGCTTTCCCGTGAGCGCCCGGTACATCATCACGCCGAGGCTGTAGAGATCGCTGCGACCGTCAGCATCCTTGCCCCGTGCCTGTTCCGGACTCACGTAGTGGGGCGTGCCGAGGAAGGTGCCATCACGGGTGATGGCGGAGTCTTCGCCCCCCTTGACCAGCCCGAAGTCGAGGACCTTGGCGTAGTCCGTGCCGTCGTCTCCCTTGAGCAACATGACGTTGCCAGGCTTCATGTCGCGGTGCACCAGTCCGTGGCGATGGGCATGCCTCAGACCGCGCGTGATCTGCTCGAAGATGCGGAGCGCCCGCTCCGGGGGCAGCGGCCCCTCTCCAAAGACGCGCTTGAGGCTGTGGCCGCCGAGGTGCTCCATCACGATGAAGCAGGACCCGTCCTCTGCTCGCCCGAAGTCATGGACGGTGACCACGTTGGGATGCTGTAGCTGACCGGCCTGGCTGGCCTCGCGTAGAAAGCGTTCCTCGAAGCGATCGCGGCCCTCGGGGTCGAGGTCGGGCCGCATCACCTTCACCGCGACGGTCCGTCCGATGGGTTCCTGCTTGGCCTGGTAGACCTTGCCCGTGCCGCCGCGCGCCATGACCGAGAGGATCCGGTACTTCCCACCGAGAATGGTCCCGAGCAACGGGTCTGCGGCCTCGCGAGGGCGCACAGTGGAGGAAGCAGGCTCGGAGTCCCCGACCGACATGGTCCAGGTGTAGCCTATCGACTGCCACTGGGCCCACTGCAACCTCTGCAGGCGTCGCCGCATCCAGACTGCAATCCTTCCTCACGACTCCCCCGACCCCCCGGAGCCCCCATGATCTGGCTTGTCCTCGCTGCCTGCGGGCAGCTCGTCTCAGCCCCCGACGCCCTCGAGAACGCCCGCGACGTGGCCGCCAGCGTCGACCTGCCCTCCCGCGACGCCCTGGCCGAAGCCACCACCCTGCGCAACTACGGCCTCGACAGCATGCTCCGTGAGCACACCACAGAGACCCAGTGGAACGGCGGCGACATTCGCCTCGTCGACTACGACGCCATGAACGGCAGCATCGAGGCCACCGTGACCCTGAGCGAGACCCTCGCCACCCTGGCCGCCGTCGACCCCAGCAACCTGGAGAACAAGGACGAGCGCCTGGCCTACTGGCTCAACCTGTACAACGGCTGGACCATCCAGGCAGTGCTGACCCAACGCGCCCTGGATCCCGCCTGGACAGGCGCCGAGAGCAGCGAGTGGGACGGAGTGGACACGGGCATCCCCTACGTCATGTTCGACACCACCTTCGTGGTCGTGGGCGAGCACCTGCTCACGCTGAACCAGGTGGAGCACGGGATCATGCGGGGGCACGAGGGCACCATCGACTACTACTTCGCCGACGACCAAGCGATGCAAGACCTCGTCTACGCCTGGCACGACGAGCTCTGGGAAGGCGGGCCCGTCGATGGACGCATCCACATGGGCCTCAACTGTGCCAGCTATGGCTGCCCTGACATCCTCGACGGCGCATTCGTCGGCGCGCGAGTGGGAGACCAGCTCGATGCGTCCGGCACCCGCTTCCTCGCCCACTCCGGCAAGGGGGCTGGCCCGGACGGCATCTCCAACATCTTCAGCTGGTTCGCGGACGACTTCGCCGGCAGCCACGGCAGCGTGGAGGAGTTCGTCGCGGAGTACCGGGAAGGCGGTGATGCAGACGTCGACTACGACGCCCTCCTCGAGTACGACTGGTCGCTCAACGTCGCTGAGTGAGGCGCCCTAGCCGGCCCACTCCACCAGGTGGAGCTCTTCGATGAGCTCACCCTCCTGGGCGTCATTCTCGGCGTCGAAGCGCACCCGGATGTAGTCGCGCTCCGCGAGGGTCTCGCCGCTTCCCTCCTGCACTCCATGGGCCTCGAGCACGTCGCGAAACAGCAGGTCGTCGGGGTAGGCGTAGAGCATCCCGATCTCCTCCAGCACGATCTGCTCGCCCATGGGCCCGCGAATCCAGATCTGGTGGCGGCCGTCCTCGTACACGAGCGCGCGAAAGCGGGTCAGCACATCCGCGACACGCTCGGCGCTGAGCTCGATGGCCACGAGCTGTCGCGGCTTGGGTAGCTGCGTCCCGGCGTCGCGATCGGTCAGCTGCACGTAGAGCAGCTTGAGCGGCGCCCCCATGGCAGCGACCAGGGCCTTGTGGACCACCTCGAGCCCGTCGGACGGCAAGCTGACCGTCAGCCGTGTGTAGCCCCCCTGCAGTACCTCCGGCCGGTAGAAGCTCGGTGGCTGGAAACCATCGGGGACACCGTCACGATCGACACTCTCGGCCTTTGCGGCCACAGCAGCAGGCGTACTCAAGCTCTCTCCCTGGCAGGGGCCGGTGTGGCTCCGGGCAGGGCAGCTAACCCTTTGTCACGGTGTCGCGATAGACATCGCAGGTGCCACCCGTCTCGTACCAGGTCGAAGATCACCGCATCTTCCCCAATGTGTTGCTGGCGCCCATGGAGGGCGTCACCGACGTGATCTTCCGGCGGCTGGTGCGCCAGATAGGTGGCTGCGGGCTCACCACCACCGAGTTCGTGCCCTCGCTCGGGCTCTCGCGCGGCGACAAGCAGATTCGCCAGATGGTCCGCTTCGACGCCGATGAACGGCCCGTCGCCATCCAGATCTTCGGCCGGCATCCAGCCATCATGGCGGAGGGCGCCCGAGTGGTCGAAGACCTGGGAGCCACCTTCGTCGACATCAACATGGGCTGCCCAAGCAAGAAGGTCTGTGCCCACTCTGGTGGCTCGGCACTCATGCGCGAGCCCGACCTGGCCGTGGACATCGTCCGCGCCGTGCGTGCAGCGGTGCGCATCCCAGTGACCGTCAAGATGCGCAGCGGCTTTGATCCTGCCCACAAGAACGCCCCCGAGCTTGCCTGGCGTTGCCAGGAGGAAGGGGCCGCCGCCGTAGCGATTCACTGGCGCACCCGTGAAGACCACTACAGCGGGGTGCGGGACGTGCGGCCCATCGCCGAGGCCAAGGACCGGCTGTCCATCCCGGTCATCGCCAATGGCGACGTGGTCGACGTGCCCAGCGCGCTCGCCATGTTCGCCGAGACAGGCTGCGACGGCGTGATGATCGGGCGCGGCGCCATGAAGAACCCCTGGGTGCTCCGCCAGATCGCCGACGTGCTGGCCGGCCGTACCCCCACGCGCGTCGACCCCCTCGAGAAGAAGCGCGTCATCGTGGGCTTCCTCGATGACCAGCGCCTCCGGGCACACACCGAGCGCGGGGCCCTGGGTCGCTTCAAGGGCGTGGCCAAGCACTTCTTCGACTCCCGAGACACCGGGGCACGAGAGGTGCGAATGCGCATCCTCCGCAGCCAGACCATCGAGGAAGCCAAGGACATCGCGACCGAGTGGTACGAAGAGCTCGCCCGCCGTGAGAAGAGCACAGCAGCGTGATCACCCTGCTGTTGGCTTGCATCGGTGGTCCCCCGACCGATCCCGTCCTGGACACGGCAGAGCCCGCCGAGGAGGAGAGTGAGGACCCCGGACCAGCCGAGCTGATCTTCTCCTTCGGGCTCATCGCCGACCCCCACGTCACCGACGCCGGCGACCACGCGGAGCGCCTCGCGCTGGCCGTGGCCGACCTCAACGCCACCGCCACGACCACGCCCCTCGAGCTCGTGTTCGTGCTGGGCGACATCGCCTGGGCAGACGGCTGGGAGCCCGCGGTGGCCGCCCTCGACGAGCTGGTGGTGCCCTGGGTGCCCGTGTTCGGGGACAACCCCATCCAGGTGGGCGAGGAGACCGGATTCCACCAGGCCTACGCCGCGCAGCTGGAGCTGCTCTCCCAGGAGCTGGAGGGCTGGACCGCGACCAGCGTGCCGGTGGAGCTCCCCGACTGGGGAGAGGCCTGGCTCCACAACGCGCGCTTCGAGCACCGGGACATGCGCTTCGTGATCCTCGACTGGAACACCCGCTCCCTCGACGCCTTCTGGGGGGAGACCCCAGACCTCCACGATCTCGACGGGGGCTCCCTCCCCTTCCTCGCCGAGGCCCTCGACTCCGCGCCTGCCGGACTCGACGACCGGGTGGTGCTCATGTCTCACATGGCGCTCTTCGATGGCTTCGGCTCCCTCGAAGAGCACGAAGCTGCCGACTTCGCCGGAGTGGTGGAACCTCACGCCGATGTTGTCTGGGGCCACTTCGCCGGCCATCTCCACGGCAACAGCGAGTCGGAGTGGGCAGGCCTCGACCACCAGATCGTCATCACGGATGCCACCTGGGACGACGACATCTCCTGGCGCGTGGTGGAGGCGTGGGCCGACAGGCAGACGTGGCAGCTGGAGCACGAGGTGATCGTGGTCGACCCCCAGGAGTAGGCACCCGCTCTCGATGCGCTACTCGGCCGTGCGCCAGGGCATGTCCGGAACCGCGGCAGGCTCCGAGAAGACCTCGGTCTTGAGACGGCTCAGGTCGTCGCTGAAGAGCGAGTAGTCGAAGACGACCACGCCCTGGGCGCCCTCCTCTCGTGCCACCTTCACGCACTCGATGAGCTGATCGGTGGTGATGGACTCGCCCCCCATGCCCGCGTACACGTGGCGACCATTGGCCCGGGTCATGTGGTCGCGCACCAGCACCCGGAAGTCGAGACGATCCCCCTCGGTCTCGGTCACGGGCCAGTAGATCATGGGGATGAAGGCGTCCAGGTTGCCTTGTTCCATGAACATCGCGGTGTCCTGGAA
>JAERSX010000434.1 GCA_016845285.1 Deltaproteobacteria bacterium
ACCACCGCGGAGGCCGACGCCTGCCGTCTACCGACCGCTTCAGAAGCTTGATCGCGCACACCGAGTGCGGAGGCACCCCCAGGTGGTGCGCCACCCGATCTCGGCCGTCGTCCTCTGGGCCGTCCCACGGGATGTTGGTCACCAGCAGCGCCACACGGCCTCCCGCCTCGCACTATCCGACGAATCACGGCACCGAGGGGAACTCCTGACCCCCGACAGCGGGCGGAGCCGTGTTACCTGCGGCGCCTTCCTTCCAAGAGGTGCTCCATGGCGATCCGCGTCGCCCTCAACGGCTTCGGACGCATCGGACGGTGCGTGCTTCGCGCTGGCTGGAACGATCCCGAGATCGAGTTCGTCCACATCAACGATCTGACCCACGACGAGACACTCGCCCACTTGCTCCGGTACGACACGGTGCACGGGCGATTCGGCGAAGAAGTGGAAGCGGTCGACGGCGGCCTTCGTATCGCCGGAAAGACGATTCCCACAACGGCGCAGCCCGACCCCACAAAGCTGCCCTGGAAGGCCGCCGAGGTGGACATCGTCATGGAGTGCACCGGGCGCTTCCGCACCCGAGACACTGCCTCGACCCACCTGGTGGCAGGCGCGGGCCGGGTGCTCATCAGCGCGCCGGCCACCGACCCTGACATCACGGTGTGCATGGGCGTCAACGACGACCAGCTGCAGGCCGATCATCGCATCATCTCGAACGCCAGCTGCACCACCAACTGTCTGGCTCCAGTAGCCAAGATCCTGGATGCTGAGTTCGGAATTGCGCGGGGACTGATGACCACGGTCCATGCCTACACCATGGACCAGCGCCTCCTCGACGCCCCCCACAAGGACCTTCGTCGAGGCCGCGCCGCCGCCCAGAACATGGTGCCCACCTCGACGGGTGCCGCAAAGGCCGTCGGCCTGGTCCTGCCTCAGCTCAACGGCAAGCTCAACGGCATGGCGATTCGCGTTCCCACGCCCAATGTCTCACTGGTCGACCTGGTCTTCGAGAGCGACCGTAGTCTCAGTGTCGAGGCCATCAACGCAGCCTTGAGCGAGGCCGCTGCCGGCCCTCTCGCCGGCATCCTGGAGGCCAACCAGGCTCCACTCGTCTCGAGCGACCTCGTAGGCAACCCCCACTCATCCATCGCCGATCTCCCCCTCACCCAGACCATGGGGCCCAACCTGGCGAAGGTGTTGAGCTGGTACGACAACGAGTGGGGCTTCTCCAACCGCATGCTCGACCTGGCTCGCAAGGTCGGCGGCATGGGGACCTGATGTCTCTGCCGACCCTCGGAGAGCTCGATCTCAACGGGGACGACGTGGTCCTCCGCGTCGACTTCAACGTGCCCCTCGATGGGCGGCAGGTCGCCGACGACACCCGGATCAGGGCAGCACTGCCCACAATCGAGACATTGCGGCGCGCGCGCTGTCGCGTGGTGATCTGCAGTCATCTAGGGCGTCCGAAGGGTCGCCGCAGCCAAGAGCTCAGCCTGGAGCCGGCAGCGGCCCGGCTCGCCGACCTCCTCGACTGTGAGGTCATCTTCGCTCATGACACCGTAGGCACCGACATCGAGCAGCTCGCCCGTGACTTGGCTCCTGGCGGGATCATGGTGGTGGAGAACCTCCGCTTCCACCCCGGGGAGAAGAAGGGCGATCCCGACTTCGCTTCAGCCCTCGCCCGCCTCGGCCGCGTCTACGTCAACGACGCATTCGGCGCCATGCATCGAGCACACGCCTCGGTCACTGGCCTGCCCGCCCTCATGGAGCGAAGCGCGGTGGGGGAGCTGGTCACCAGAGAACTGGGCGCCCTCGGCCGTGTCGCCGACAAGCCCGCCCGTCCATTGGTGGCCGTCCTCGGTGGCGCGAAAGTGTCTGACAAGATCCCGGTTATCGACGCCCTGAGTCGCCGCTGCGAGTCGCTGCTCATCGGCGGAGCGATGGCCTACACCTTCTTGGCAGCTCGAGACATCCAAGTGGGTGCATCACGGGTTGAGGAAGATCGTCTGCTCTTGGCCCGCCGCGTGCTCGAGCGCTGCGAGGCGCGGGGCGTGACCGTCCACCTACCAACTGACCATGTGGTGGCAGAGCGGTTCGATGCCGCGGCGGCTGCCGAGATCGTGACCGAGATTCCGAAAGACGCGATGGGACTCGACATCGGTCCCGACACCGCACAGGCGTACAGCGAAATCATCGCGCGAGCTGGGACCGTCTTCTGGAACGGCCCCATGGGAGTCTTCGAGTGGGACAGCTTCGCCGGCGGAACACGCGCCATCGCCGAGGCAGTCGCCCAGGCTCCCGGCTACACAGTGGTCGGAGGGGGAGACTCGGCTGCAGCCGTGGCCCACTTCGGTCTGGCCGAGGCCATCGACCACATCTCCACCGGTGGGGGCGCCTCTCTCGAGTACCTCGAGGGCAAGGAACTCCCCGGCCTCAAGGCCATTCGTCGAAAAGGGGCCTGAGATGGCACGCAGGCCGTTCATCGTCGGCAATTGGAAGATGCACAAGGGTCCGCAGGAGGCCGACACCCTGGCGACGGAGCTGAAGCGCTCTCTCGTGGGTGGCGGCTCAGCAGACGTCGGTGTCGCACCGCCCTACGTGTCACTCCCCGCAGTGTGCCAACGCCTGCAGCACACAGGGATCTTCGTGGCGGGTCAGGACCTCCACCCGGAGCCCCACGGCGCCTACACCAGCGCCATTCCAGGCGAAATGCTCCGCCAGACCGGCTGTGAATACGTCATCGTCGGACACTCTGAGCGGCGCCACTGGTTCGGCGACGACGATGGGGTCGTAAAGCTGAAGGTCGCCGCAGCCTTCCGTAGCGGCCTCTTGCCCATCCTGTGCGTGGGCGAGCGACTGCCGGAGCGCGAAGCCGGCCGTGCACAAGAGGTCGTCCTGGGTCAGATCCGCACAGCTGTCGCGGGGCTACCTGTTGATCAGGTAGCAGCCCTCACCATCGCTTATGAGCCCGTATGGGCCATCGGCACTGGCCGTACCGCCACGCCAGAGATCGCCCAGTCCATGCACCATGCCATCCGCGGCCTACTCGAATCGGACTACCCGGCGTACGTGGCCAAGCAGCTGCGCATCCAGTATGGAGGCAGTGTGAAGCCCGGAAATGCCGCTGAGCTGCTGGCGCAGCCTGACATCGACGGCGCCCTGGTTGGCGGCGCGAGCCTGGACGCGGCCAGCTTCGTGGCTATCGTCCAAGCGGCCAACGGCTGAGGACTCGGAAAATATATGCCCCTCTTCGTCACCTTTCTCCATGTCCTCCTCTGCATCGCGCTGATCTTGATCATCTTGCTGCAACCCGGCAAGGACAGCGCATCCGTGTTCGGCGGCGGCGGCGGCGGCAACCAGATGTACGGTCCACGCGGTCAGGCAAACCTGTTGGGGCGTGCCACCACCGTGGTTGCCACCCTCTTCATGGTCACGAGCATCACGCTCGCGCTCTACAGCAGTGAGCGAGCGCAACAAGGCTCCAACATCGAAGAGGAAATCCTCAGGCTCGAGCGCGAGGGCGGCTACAATTCCACGGCGCCGGAGGCACCAGAAGCGCCTGTTGAGACCGCCCCCGAAGAGGCCGAGATGGTGCCCACGCTTCCTATGTCCGCAGAGCCATCCGGCAGCGGTCTGGAGTCGGGAGAGAAGCCACCCGAAGGCGCCGATATTCCCACCGAAAACACCGTCCCCGACGGCACCTCCGGCGAATGAAAGAAGGTCGTCCTTTCAGGTCGACTCCTTCGAAAACGAAGGCTTCCACGTCGGGTTGACACCCTCGAAGACGCCACTTAAACAGGCTCGGCCAATGCGTCGGTGGCGGAACTGGTAGACGCGCAAGGTTGAGGGCCTTGTGGCCGCAAGGCTGTGAGGGTTCGAGTCCCTCCCGACGCACCATCTTCGAGCGCCGCGGGTTCTACCCGCGGCGTTCGCTTTTGTGGCATTGCCCACTCGGAGACTGCGAGACGGTCAGCCATTCCGCTTGTGACGCTGCTCCCAGTGCTCACACTTCTCCGGGCTCAGGCAAGAGGCGTAGATCTCGAGGCGATGCGACACGATGCGCATGCCGAGTGACTCCGCAGCGGCGTCCTGACGACGCTCAATCTCGGCGTCTTCGAACTCATGGATGAAACCGCAGTCGACACAGATGATGTGATCGTGGTGCTCATCATCGAGATCCGCCGGCTCGTAGCGGGTCTGTCCGTCGCGGAACCGTCGCTCATGGGCAACCCCCGCGTCGACGAAGAGCTTCATCGTTCGGTAGACCGTCGCGTAGCCAACCCCAGCCATGCGTTCCTGCACCTGGCTGAGGAGCTCATCCAAGCTGACATGCTCTCGCTCACGCCCTGTCGCGAGGAATGTGTCCAAGATGACCTCGCGCTGCCGCGTCTGCTTCATGCCGTTGTCACGAATGTGCGCAGCGTAGCGTTCACGAAGAGACTGGTTCTTGGTCATGGCACACCCCATAGGCAGATAGCCCGGGACCCCCATGTCGGGCATCCCGGGCTCACTTTGCGACGCTACAGAACGTTCAGCTATCGCTGGCTTCCTCGCTTCCTTCCTCAGCAGCCTCGGCAGCGTCGACCGTCTCCGAGGGCGTGGCCTCCGTGGTATCCGGCGCTGCGGCTTCGACAGACTCATCCTCGTCGCCGTCGACCTCGATCACCACCGACTCACCCACCAGCTCAACTACCGCCATTGGGGCGTTGTCACCCACTCGGTAGCCCGCTCGAAGAACACGGGTGTAGCCGCCGGGACGCTCCTTGAAGCGCTCCGAGTAGTCCGAAAACACCTTGTTCAGCGCTTCCGGGTTGTTGACCCACCGCCGTGCACGTCGGATGGCAGCTAGCCGCGTCGCCTTGGCCTTGGTGAGCGCATCGCCCTCCAACCCGTCGAGCGAGCTGGGCGGCACGCGCTTTCCAAGCGTAATGATGCGATCAGCCACCTTCCGCAGTTCCTTGGCCTTCGCCTGGGTCGTGCGGATGCGGCCGTGCAGCATCAAGGACGTGACCATGTTCCGGTACATGGCCTTACGGTGAGAGCTATTGCGACCGAGACGTCGGCCACTCTTCAGATGACGCATAGTGCCCTCCCTCGGGTTTGACCCGATGGGGGCGACGGATCAGGTCCGCCGCTTCGAGAAGTTGTTGAGCTTCATGCCCAGCGAGAGACCGAGTTCCGCGAGGATCTCCTTGATCTCGTTGAGCGACTTACGGCCGAAGTTCTTGGTCTTGAGCATCTCAGCCTCAGACTTCTCGACCAGCTGCCAGATGTACTCGATGCCGGCGTTCTGCAAGCAGTTGGCCGAACGCACGCTGAGCTCGAGCTCATCCACGCGCTTGTACAGATTTTCGTTGACCTCGTCCTGTTCTTCGTTTGCATCCTGGTCGACTGGCTCGACGTCTTCAGTGAAGTTGATGAAGACCTGGATCTGCTCCTTGAGGATCTTGGCCGAGTAGGCGACGGCGTCCTCCGGCTTCACGCTCCCGTCAGTCCAGACCTCGAGGGTGAGGCGGTCGTAGTCGGTACGCTGACCAACACGAGCGTTGGTGACGGTGTACTTCACCTTGCGGATGGGGCTGTGGAGCGCATCAACCGGGATGGTGCCGATGGGCTGGTCCTCGACCGTTTGACGGGTTCCGGGCACGAAGCCCTTGCCCATGGAGATCGACATCTCAGCCACGAAGCGGCCACTCTCGGTGAGCGTGGCGAGCTCGTGATCGGGGTTGAGCACCTCCGCCTCGGCATCGAAGGTGATGTCGCTCGCACGCACGATGACCGTCTCACCGGGGGCGCCGCTCTTGTCGATGCGCGCGGTGAAGCTGGTTGGCGACGAGGTCCGAATCCGGATGCCCTTGAGGTTGAGCATGATGTCGGTGACATCTTCCACCACACCGGGAATGGACGAGAACTCATGGAGCACGCCCTCGATACGGACCGAGTTGATGGCAGCGCCCTGCAAACTGGACAGAAGGATCCGGCGAAGCGAGTTGCCGACCGTAGTGCCGAATCCACGCTCCATGGGACGCACGACGAACTTGCCGTAGGTCTCGGATGACTTGCTCCCGCGCTCGACACGACGGGGCTTGATGAGTGCACGCCAGTTGGCGGCGACGACTTCAGACATGGTGTTCTCCAGCCGGTTTCTGCAACCCTTGGCCCGAGTGGGCGCTCTACACCGACGTGAGGGGGGTTCTGACCCAGCCAGGTGGGCACGGAGGCACCACCGACCAGGCCAAGGCCGTGACACACGCCCCAGAGGGCGTGGCCGCAACGAAATTCAGACCCGCCGACGCTTCGGGGGACGACAACCGTTGTGCGGAATGGGGGTCACGTCACGAATGTGGGTGATCTTCAGCCCACAGTTTGCAATGGCGCGCAAGGCAGACTCGCGTCCAGCTCCTGGGCCCTTCACAAAGACACCTACAGCCTTCATGCCATGGTCCATGGCCTTGCGCGCCGCATCTTCTGCGACGAGCTGGGCGGCAAAGGGGGTGGACTTACGAGAGCCCTTGAATCCCTTCACGCCTGCGCTGGACCACGACACCGTGTTGCCATTGTCATCGGTAATCGTGATGATCGTGTTGTTTAACGTGGCTTGAATGTGCACCACGCCGGTCGGAATGTTCTTCTTGACCCGGCGCTGACCACGACGAGGACTGGCCATTGTGGACTCCTTGGATCAGCGACGCCGTGAGACGGCGCGACGGGGACCCTTACGGGTACGAGAGTTGGTGTGAGTGCGCTGGCCACGCACGGGCAGGCCACGCTTGTGCCGAATGCCGCGGTAGCAGTTGATGTCGATCAGGCGCTTGATGTTCATGGCGATCTCCTTGCGGAGTTCACCCTCAACCTTGTGGGCGCGTTGGATGACATCGCGGATGGCAGCCACCTCAGACTCGGAGAGGTCCTTGACGCGGATGTGGTGCTCAACTTGAGCGGCGTCGAGGATCTTCCGGCTTGAGGTGTGGCCGATACCGTAGATGGACGTGAGTGCGACGTCGATTCGCTTCCCGCGAGGGAGGTCGACACCTTCAATGCGTGCCATGCGTCAGCCCTGCCGCTGCTTGTGCTTTGGATTCTCGCAGAGAACGCGAACAACGCCTCTACGACGCACGATGCGGCACTTGGCGCACATCTTGCCGACGGATGCTTGGACCTTCATGTTTACTCCTCGCCAGCTCGGGTCGAGAGCCGGTTCTTCGGATGAGTTCCAGAACGTCAGCTCAGCTGCCGTTCAAGAGTGGTGAGAATCTCGGGTCCGGATTCCGTGACCGCGATGGTGTGCTCGAAGTGAGCCGCGAGGCTCCCATCAGCAGTAACCACGGTCCAACGATCCTTGAGGGTCTTCGTCTTCCAGGTCCCGAGTGTGATCATGGGCTCGATGGCAATGCACATCCCCGGCTCGATGAGATTCAGGGTGTTGGGCTTGCCATAGTTGGGTACCGAAGGCCGCTCATGGAGCTGCCGGCCGATCCCGTGCCCGACGTACTGTCGAATGATTCCAAAGCGCTTTGGGCGAACACTGGACTCGATCGCATGACCGATGTCGCCGATTCGCCCGCCCGGTCTGGCCCGAGCCGCACCCTCATAAAGGCTCTCCCTCGCAGCGTCAAGGAGCTCCTGAACACGTGGAGGCACCGTGCCCACCGGCGCGGTGAACGCCATGTCCACGTGGTACCCGCCGTACTGGAGTCCCATGTCGATAGACACGATGTCGCCGTCTTCGAGCGGCGTCCATGTTGGGATTCCATGTACGACCTGCGTGTTGGGAGATGCGCAGATCGTCGCGGGGAAAGGAGGAAAGCCTGGAGGAGCATACCCCTTAAAGGAGGGCCGAGCCCCCATCTGTCGGATCGTCTCTTCGGCTACCGCGTCCAGGTCGGCGGTGGACACTCCGGGCTTGAGCATCTCCTCAAGCTTCACAGCCAACGTCGCCAAGCGGCGACCATTGTCGCGCATCTGAGCGAGTTCCCAGGGCTCCTTGAGCTGGATGGACGGCACGGAAAACCCGACTACCTCAGGAAGAGGACGTGAGCCGCGTCAGCCCCGTTCGAATCGACATCTCGACGTCGCCGATGGGCCGGTCAGCCACGA
>JAERSX010000435.1 GCA_016845285.1 Deltaproteobacteria bacterium
GTGCTCGACGGGGGCGCGGTGCTCGGCGAGCTGGCCTCTCGGCATGGTCCCCAGGCCGGGGTGATGCTGCCTTCTGGGCGCACCGTGGGCACCGCTCCCTTCGAGCGCCGCCTCGGCTGGACCCCGAGCTTCCTGCGGGCCAAGCTGGCCTTCGGTGACCGTCTCCTGGGCCTCCTCGACCCCGAATTCCGTGCCGCCGGGCCCGATCCCGTGGACCTCCTCGCCGACAGCCTGGAGGCGCTGCCCCTGGCCGGGCGCCACCCTGCCCAGCAGGCCTCTGCGCTCTGGATGGAGCTGTGCCTCGCCGGGTACATCCTGCGCGGCATCTCCGATGCCCAGGACATGGCGGAGGGGGTGGAGTCCCGTCCGCCCTTCCTCGACCCTGCGGTGTGGGCGCTGGCTCGCTGCATCCCGGCGCGCGCCCAGCTGGAAGGCGGCCTGGGCAAACAGGTCCTCCGTCGCGCCCTGGCTCCTCGCCTGGGTTCGGTGGCTGCCCGCCCCAAGCATCCCTTCCTCGCCCCACCTCTGCTGGGTGCTCTCGCCGGCGATCGCGTCCTGTACGAGGGAGTCCGAGGCCAGCTCCAGGGCCTCGCGCAGGTGCCCGGAGTCGATGGGAGGGCGGTCTCTGGCTGGCTCGAAGCCAGCGTGGCCGTGCCCTTGCCTGGTGCCGAGCTCGCGGCCCGCGACGCCGTGTTGTGGACGCTCATGCGCGCCGCAGCCCTCGCCGACTCGCTAGGGGAGGCCGCATGAGCTGGTGGACCGAGCTGTACGACGCGCATCTCGGGGCCTGGATGCTCCACCGCGCGACGCCAGAAGCCGGTGCACGGACCATGCGCTTCTTGGCAGGGCAGGGATTGCTGGGGCAGGGAACGCGTGTCTTCGATCAGGGCTGTGGTCCCGGGCGCCTCCTGGCTCCGCTGCACCGGGCGGGAGCTCTGGTGGAGGGGGTCGATCTCGTGCCCGACTACATCGCGACGGCTCGTCGGTCGGCCGTGGCGCTCGGGCAGGACGCCGAGGGGTTCCGGGTGGGCGACATCACCGAGGCCACGAGCCGGTCTACCGTCGACCTCGTGATCTCCTGGTGGACCTGCCTGGGCTACGCCGACGACGACGCGACCAACACCCTGCCCCTGGCTCGGGCCTACGACTCCCTTCGGCCAGGCGGCGCCTACGCCATCGACACCATGCACACGCCCGGTGTGCTGCGGGGGTTCGTGCCAGAGACCCGCTCCGAGACGCCCACGCCGCACGGTCCGCTGCGCCTGCATCGGGTGAGTCGCCTCGACGTGGAGCACGGCGTCTTGCACAAGCGCTGGACCTGGACCCTGCCCGATGGCCGCCGCAAGCAGATCGACAGCCGGGTGCGCCTGTACATGCCGCACGAGTGGCACCGCATGCTGGCGGAGGCGGGCTTCGGGGACATCCGTTCCTTCGGGGACCTCGACGGAAGCGAGCTGGATGCCGACAGCTCGCGCTTGATCCTCGTGGCCCGGAGGCCCCGATGAGCTGGACCACACCGCCCATCTCCGAGCTCCGAGATGCGCTCTACGCGGGCGCCCTGGTGCGGTTGCCGCCCGTGCCCGCGAGCACCGCTCTGGTGTGTCGGGCGAAGGGCCTGCTGGAGGCCGAGCTCGGGCCGGCGCCTCGTGAGGCCGTGCACCAGCTGGCCGATCCCGAGCTCTTCCGGCGCCTGGGCCGCGTGCGCAAGGCGCTCTACCTCGACCCCGATGCGCTCACCGAGATCGCGGCCCTCCTCGAGGAGCATGGGCTCGACCCGAGCGAGTGGGTCACCGATCCCGCGCGCCTGAGGGTCATCCATCCCCACGGAGAGCAGAACCCCAAGGCGGCGGCGGTCTATGCCGTGCACCGCGACACCTGGTACGGCCATCCCGCCAACCTCGTGACCTGGTGGATCCCCCTCGACGACGTGCCTGCCTCGGAGACCTTCGAGGTCTGGACCGACAGGCTCGACGAGCCCGTCGCAAACGACTCCGAGCGCTTCGACTACGACGAGTGGGTGTCGCGGGGCTGGAACCTCAAGATCGGCTGGCAGGACCCCGAGGCGGGTCTGCGCGCCCGCTACCCGGGCTTCCTGGGGGACCGTGACGCGCTCGGGAAGGGTGTGGGCTTCGCCGCGCAGGAGGGCGAGAGCCGTCTGTTCGCGGGGGCGCATCTGCACGCCACCCGACCCCACGCGGGCGCGCGGACCCGGTTCAGTCTCGACTTCCGCATCGTGCACCTGGGCGATCTCGCCGCCGGTCGGGGCGCTCCCTCGGTCGACGATCGCTCCCGGGGCAGCTGCGTGCCCGACTACGAGCCGCTCGGCGGCCGATGAGAGAGCTCCTCGATCGGGTGTTGGCCCACGCTGTGGCCCGTCCGGAGGTCCCCGCCCTCGTGCATGGTGGGGTGTGTCGGTTCACCTGGGCCGGCCTGGTCGAGGCCATCGCGGCCCGGGCCGCGGGGCTGCAGGCTGCGGGTGTGGGCCCCGAGGTGCGGGTGTTGCTGCACCGCGAGGCCGGACCAGAGTGGGTGGTGGATGCGCTGGCCACCTGGGCGGTGGGAGGAGCCATCGTGCCCGTGGACCCGGCGCTGCCCGAGGCCCGCAAGCGGATGCTGGCCGCCCGAGCGGGCGCGCGGGTGCGCTCCGGTGCTCCCCTCGGGCTGCAGCTCCCGTCGGTCTCGGATCGTGCGAAGACGACGCTCTCGCTGGCGCCTGCAGACCCGTCGCGCCTGGCCTGGCTCGTCTTCTCCTCCGGGTCGACGGGCAGGCCCAAGGGCGTGCTCGTGCCCTGCGGCAACGCGGTGGGGGTCTTCGCCGAGCAGGTGGCCGCGCTGGCCCTGGGGCCCGAAGACCGCTGCGCCTGGCTGCTCTCGCCCGGCTTCGATGCCTCGCTGTCCGATGTGGGGGTGGCGCTCTACGCGGGCGCTGCGCTGCACACCGAGCCACCGGGACTGCTGCGAGATCTCTCGGGTCTCGCCCAGGTGCTGACCGCGCGCCGAATCACCTATGCGGACCTGCCGCCGCGCTACCTCGATCTGCTCGACCCCGACGCGCTCCCCGAGCTGCGCGCCGTGCTCTGCGGAGGGGAGCCCTTGCCCCCCGAGGGCGCCCGTCGCTGGGCGCATCGGCGCTGCCTCATCGGTGTCTACGGCCCGACGGAGGCCACCATCTGCACGAGCTTGTGGCGGGTCGACCCCGAGGATGTGGACCGGGCCCACATCGGCAGCCCGGTGGCCGGCGCCCGCCTGCGTGTGGTCGACGGTGAGCTCTGGATCGGCGGCACGGGCCTGGCGCGTGGCTACCTGGACGACCCCGTGCGCACCGGGGCCCGCTTCGTGGTCGACGGCGGTGTGCGC
>JAERSX010000436.1 GCA_016845285.1 Deltaproteobacteria bacterium
CCTGATCAGCGAGCGTCTTCGAATGGAGCCCCTCTGTGGGAGGCACTCGGAGGTGGTCTTCACGCCGCTGCAAGACGCAGCGATCTACACCTACCTCCCCAAGGACCCCCCCACGGCCGAGGCCTTGCAGCGGCGCTACGACTTCTTGGCGAAGGGGCGCAGCCCGGATGGGACGGAGCGTTGGCTCAACTGGATTGCGTTCCTACGTGGCTCGATGACGCCGGTCGGGACCTTTCAGGTGACCCTGCCGAGGAGTGCGCCCGGCTCATTCGGCTACGTCGTGTTTCCACCGGTCTGGAGGCAGGGGTATGCCCGCGAGATGGCCACATGCGTCATCACCCATGTCTTTCGAACCCATGGCACCCCCAGCCTGTACGCCGAGATCGACACCCGGAACATCGGCTCCATCGGGCTCGTCGAGTCTCTGGGGCTCACCCGCATCGCCACCACCCGAGGAGCTGACTTCTTCAAGGGCGCGACCAGCGACGAGTACAAGTACTCGGTGTCCCGCGTGGACTGGCAAGGCTCTGACGGGCCGAACCATCGGGCATGAGCTGCTGAGGGGGCCCAACGGGGCTGCCATGGGCCCTCAGCACACACCTGTTGCAGGGCTGAAGCGCCGATCTTGTGCAGCTCAGGCCGGCTCGAGTGCGAGGCTGAACTCGACCTCGACGGTGTCGTTGATCAGCTTGTCGCCGAGGCCTTCGAAGAAGCTTCCGGAGCCGTAGGTGATCCCGAACTTTGTTCGGTCGAAGGTTGCCTTTCCGACGTACTTGCCGTCCACTCTCTTGGCAGGAAACGAGATGGGCTGGGCGACTCCCTTGATCGTGAGCTGGCCGGTCATCTTGCCGTCCTTGAAGTCCTCGATTCGGAGGGTGGCGGTCGGAAACTTGTCCACGTCGAAGAAGTCTGGGCTCTTCATGTGACCGAGGAACTTGGCCTCCCACTCGCCATCGAGATCGCTGACCGTGAGAGAGCCCATCGCGAAGACGATCTCGCCGTTGGCGATCTGGCCCTCGACGAGGTTGATGGAGGATGACTGCGTAGAGATCTGGCCGACGTGGGCGTCACCGGTGATCTTGCTGCCCTTCCAGGTGATGACTGAGTGCTTGGTGTCGAGCTCTGCCGCCAGAGCGGAAGCGCTGAGGGAGGTGAGCGCCACGAGGGCGAGAAGAACCTTGGTCATGGTTGGCTTGTTCATCAGGTGGCTCCATGGATGTACGACCCGCTTCTGCACGTCGGATCCGACCCTATGTCGTTGCGCAAGGAGTACAGTGTAGCCATTCAGGAACCATTAGTTGCGGTAATGCAACCTAATCCATCGTCAGCGGGACACCATGAACCTGACCGACCTTCAGACGTTCTCCCTGGTGGCGGAGACCGGGACGATCAGCGCTGCGGCTCAGCGGCTGGGTGTCCCCAAGTCCACCGTCAGCAGACGGGTCCGCCGCCTCGAAGACGCGCTGGGGTGTGAGCTGCTTCGTCGCTCTCCCAGGGCCGTCGCGCTCACGGAGCACGGCGAGGTGCTGCATCGACGCAGCGCCCCCTCGCTGCAAGAGCTGCAGGCGGCTGCAGACGCACTCGCCCATGCCGACACCGAGCCCACCGGCTGCCTGCGCATCACCACCGTGCCGGGCTTCGGCCAGAGCCACCAGTTCGTGGGCTGCATCAGGGACTACGGCCTGAGGTACCCGAAGACCACCATCGACATCGAGCTGACCACCCGCCTGGTCAACCTCGTCGAGGAGGGCTTCGACGTCGGCCTGCGACTCCACACAGGCGCACTTCCCGGGAGTCCCACGTTGATGTCTCGCAGGCTCCTGCGGTTCGACAGAGCGATGTACGCGAGCCACGGCTACGTCGAGGAGATGGGTGCACCGGACACGCTCGATGACCTCTCGAGGCACCGCATTGCTGCACACTCCATCGTCGACGTGCGAGGCGTCCGGTGGCTTCACCATGGGACCCCGCTGAGCACGCACGAGGCGCTGCCGACACCCAGGTGGCTCATCAACGACTCGGCCGCCCTGGAGCGTTTCGCGCAGTCTGGGGCAGGCCTCGCCCTCCTCTCCACCATGGAAGGGGAGGCCCTGGCGGCGCGCGGCGACCTCGTGCGTGTGCTGCCCGGGTATGAGCAAGAGGGTGCCACCGCGAGCCTCATCTGGCCCGCCAGCCGACACCTTGCACCCCGGGTTCGGGCCTTCATCGATCACGCCGTGGAGACCATGGGCGATCCCCGACCCTGACCACGAGAGACCGGGACGGCGGTGGGCACGGGGCTCGGAGTGTGTGGTTGTTTCGGGGTCTCGGACGACGACATTCTGGTAGAATCCCCGGCGAGCCGGGGCTTCATCGGTTTCCACCTGTGGAGTGGACTTGGCACCCCTCCCGGGCGATCTCCCCCTGTTGCCAAGCGTCCTGAGTCAGGCTCCGCTCCTCTTTGCTACCGGCTACCATGTGCTGTGCGCGCGGACTGAAATGGACAGGCTTCCAGCGGCGAAGGAGCGGCAGGCCGATGTCATCCTCCGTGACGTCATGATTGGCGGAACGACCGGATCGCAGATGCAGGCTGGGCTCGTGGCCGTTGTGAGCCGAGCGGTGGCGGTGTCCGGGTGATCGGGCGCGTGCTGCGTGGTGTCGGGGCCGGACTCTTCGTGCTGGGCCTCTACCTGGCCGCCGGAGCGGGTCCTTGGTCGGCCGCGACCGCCGCCCTGGCCGTGGGCGCTGCCGTGGTGGCGCTGCTCGGCGCGCGGGCTTCCCGGGACGAGGCCTTGCGCATCGAGGCGCGGGTCCGGCAGGTGCTCGGCGAAGCGGCCAGTGGCTGCCTCTGGACCTTGGGCCCGGCAGAGCACGCCTGGTACTCGGACGCCTGGGAACACACCTTCGGCATCACCGCGGGCGACGGGCTGCTCCAGGTCTGGCTGGACCGAGTGCACGTCGATGATCTCGGGCCCTTGAGGCAGACCCTCGGCGAGGTCCGTGAGGGAGCGCTGCCGTCGGTGCGGCGGACCTACCGCATGAACACCGAGC
>JAERSX010000437.1 GCA_016845285.1 Deltaproteobacteria bacterium
CCCACGAGTTCTTCGAGCTCGTCTTCGAGCCGGTGCACCCGGCCCAGATCTCCATCGAGCGTCCCCAGACGCTGGCCCAGCTCGTCGAGGCGACCCTGGAGTGCCTTTTGACTGCTGGAGTCTTCGAGGATGTCGAGGCGCTCGAGGAGATCGTCGACCAAGGACTTGAGCTTTGACACGCGGCCCGGGAGCTTGTCGATTCGCTCATCGGGCTCGATTCCCCCAGACCCCGCACGCTTCTCGAGCTTCTTGAGCCGAGCACCGAGCTGGAGCTGAGCACCGCTCAGAGGCACCCGTGGCCCGGTCTCAGCCACAATCGAGGTGCCGCGCACCACCCGCACGGAGAGCCACCGCTGACCGCTTCGGAAGAGGTCCGAGGACAGTCGGTTCACGCGTCCTAGGATGACATTGTAGTAGCCACCCGGCGCGATCTCGACGCCCCGGATCACCTCGTGCCACAGACTGGCCTGGCTCTCCCGTCCGGGTCGGAGATCAAAACGGAGATCGTAGCGACCCGGATTCGCTGGTCGCTTATCCGACCGCGACAACCGCCCATGGTGCTCCAGGCTGTGGTCCATGGGCGTGCCCCCTCCCGTGGTCCTCCCCAGGGCTGAGTCAGCAATCGAATCCGCTGGTACAGCTGGAGGTACCGGGATTTGGAGGCTACCGACGCCTTGCCTCACGTGTCAAAAGTGCACCGGTCAAGTCGGCGACAGATGGCTGGCCAAGTGCATTCCGGACCAACCCTTGACAGGGCAACTCCGAGGCGATCTCCGGGGCCTCAGCGGATCAACGCGCGCGCCGCTTCCACGCGTATTTCGAGCGTGTCGGCTTGGAGGAGCAACGACAATGCGGCCGCCTCCGCTTCCTCGACGGGCCCAGGAATTCGACCCAGCGCTCGGATCGCTGCGAACTGAACCGAACCCGAGGTGTCGTCGAGGGACCGCACCAGCAGGTCCCGGGCATCTCGTCGGTGCCGGTTGTCCCAGTCAGCCGACCACCCCTCCGCCAACGCCCAGCAGACCCAAGCTCGGACCTCGGAGTCGGTGGAGTCAGCCCGGGCGAGGGCCACCGTAGGCGCCTCCTCGCCCCAGGAGACCAGGATCAGCGAGGCGTAGTCGGCGTCCACGTCCTTGCCTGCGCGGGCTCGCCCGATCTGCTCCAGGGCAGCCGATGAGCGCGTCTTCGCGAGGAAGTCCAGGACCTCGAGGCGCACCACGAGGTCGTCGTCGGACAGCAGGGCGCGCACGGGAGGTGCGCCGAGACCGGGGTCGAGGTGCAGAGCGGCCACGGCGAGCGGTGCGACCAGGGGTTCTTCCACCTGTTGGAGTGCCGCGACGAGGGTGGGAGCAAGCTGGGTGAGGCCAGATCGTCCGAGAGCGTCGATGAAGTCGAGGTCGAGGGGGAGCTCCGCTTCGACGATGGCGGCCCGGAGCTGCTCTTGGGCAGCCAAGTCGCCGCTCTGCGCCGCCACCAGCGCACAGGGCGCTCCCCGCCATGCGGGCTCGTCGGTGGCGCAGGCCTTCATGGAATCCAGGGCCCGGTCGTCTCCAGCACGCAGCAGAGCCGCTGAAGCGCGGGCGCGCACATAGACATCGACCGTCTGCCGCTCAGCGAGTGTCCCCAGGAGGTCGGCCGTCTCCTCCTCGGGAAGCCGTGCCTCGAGGGCATCGACCACTCGGCGCTGGACCCAGGGACTCGGGTCGTGCACGCCGCGCTGGCCCCACGCGCCCGCCGCTGGCTCTGCGCTGGAGCGGATCAATGCATCGAGTGCCGGACCCCGTACGCCGACCTCGAGATCTTCGGCGGCATCGACGAGGACGGCCTCCACAGCGGGAGCCAGCTCGCCCGACGGCGTGGCATGGGACTCGACCGCTGGCCCTGGCACCCGTCGCCCGGGACATGCCGTCAGGAGCAGCGCGACGACGATCTCAGCCCGCAAGGGCATTCAGCCGTTCGCTCGCCTTGTTCACCGCAGGATGGTCCACGTCACCCAAGAGGGCCACGACCTGTCGATAGTCGCTCCGCGCGGACACGGAATCGGTCTCTTCGGCACCCTGGGCTCTCGCGAGAGCAGCGGCCGCAGCCTCCTCCAAGGATGGCTGGAGCGCCTGTTCGGCCTCGGAACCACCAGCTCCACCGCCGATGGCGGCGTGCTCGAGGTAGACCCTCGCCCTGGCCAACTCCCCCGCAGCCACAGCTTCTTCGCCATCAGACAGTGCCGAATCCGCGTCGTCGGAGAGCCTGCGCTCGATGCGGCTCAGGCCCTCCCCAGAGGCGTACCAGGTGTGGGTGAGCCGCTGGGAGTCGAGGACGCGATTGAGCTCATAGGCCAAGACCGCATCGACAGGGCGATCGGCGAGTTCGGCACGATGTCCTTCGAGGAGCTGCGCGTCGAGGCGCTCCCGGAGTGAGCTGAGTGCCTCCCCCGGGGTGGCTCGAGCCTGAAGACGCTCGTCGTCGAGGGCCAGCAGACGCTGATGTAGACCGCTCAGCTCGCGATGATCCGGGTAGAAGCTGCGAGCGAGGTCGACGATCGCGAGAGCGTCGACCAGATCACCCTTGCCCTTGGACGCGGCCCGTCCCAGCTTCACCGCCTGGTCTCGCACGTCGGCCTGCACCGAGCGCGTGGTCTGGGTGGCGCGTAGCTCGGTGCGCAGCCGGTCGAGAGCGACCTGCTCACACGAGACGTAGCCGAGCCGACGGGCGACGCGGTGGTCGGGCGCAAGCTTGAGCGCCTTGTAGAACTGCGTGGCGCTCTCCAGGTACCGACCCTGGCTGTAGTAGAGCTGGCCGAGGTGCAGCTGATGGTCGACCTCGATCGCGTGCTCAGCGGGCAGCGCCGTGGCCACCAAGGGTGCGTCCGGCACCTCGAGAGAAGCGATCGCGACCTCGGGCGACACGACCTCCTGCGAGGTGGACACGGACTGGGCCCCGAGGAACCAATACGCCCCCGCGCCACCCAAGAAGAGCAGCAAGAGAAGGCCGCCGCCAAGGAGGAGCAGGAGGAGCAGGACCACGATGATCTTGCCGGCGCCGCCCTTCTTCTTGGGTGGGGCCTCTGGTGGCAACACCGTGACCTGCCGCGCTTCCCCGAAGTCGACCGTGGTGGGACGTCCCTGGACCTCCTGGATCTCGTGGGCGGGGATCGACTCGAAGCGGGGAGCGTTGGCGAAGTTCTGACCTGGAGGGGGATCGAAGACCGGCTCGGGCCGCTCGGCCGGTACCGGATGGGACGGCATGGCCGCTGCCTCGGCACCGGAGACGAGCTCGAAGCGAAGCTCGGTGGAGCCGATGCGCACGACGTCGCCGTGGTTCATCGGCTCCTCTCGAGCGCGGCGCGCGTTGACGAAGGTGCCGTTTGCGCTTCCCAGATCGATCAGCCAGTAGGCATCCGCCCTGCGCTCGATCCGAGTGTGGGTGCGACTTGCCGCCGGATCGAAGAGGATGATGTCGCGCCCCTCGGAACGACCGATGGTGAACACGTCATTGCGCAGAGGGTAGGAGGCCGCGAGACGCTGGCCCGCCAGCACCACCAGACGTGCAGCCGTCTGGATGCGATCGCCTCCAGAAGGGCGAGCCGGCGCCACGGGCTGCGGTGGGCTCTGATGCCTGTGCAGGTGGAAGATGAGCATGAAGGGGTCGATGACCACCTCGGTGCCATCGACAATCTCGACGTGCTCGACCCGCTCGCCACCGATGAAGGTGCCGTTGCCGCTGCCCAGGTCTTCGAGGAGCACCCGAGAGGGCTCGACCACGATGCGGGCGTGGCGGCGACTCACGCCGATATCGGGAAGCACGAGATCGTTGTCTTCGGCACGACCGAGCTGGGTCTGACCGGCGCTCAGGATGACCCGGCGCTCGGGCTCCCCCGGCTGCCTCACCACGAGCTCCACCTGCTGCACGCTGCCTTGGGCTTGGTTCGACACGGGTACCCACCTCGCGACGCGGGATTTTAACGGGTGGACTGGCACAGTCCCGGACACTCGTCCCTACTCCGCGAACGCGAGCCGGGCCATCGTGAGCTGAACGCTCAGCCCGACCCGACCACCAAGGCCCCCACTACGAGGGCCAACAACGCAAGGACTCCCAACAATACGAGCGCGAGCGGCGGGCCCTCTCGCTCCGAGCTCTCCGCGTCAGTGGCGGGGGCACCCACGCCCGCGCTGTCACCGATGGGAGCCATGTCGATGGTGGCGTCCCCGGGGTCCAGGGACCGGAAGGTGGTCGGCGGGGGGCCATCGAGGGGATCTGCATCGGCACCGATCGAACCAGCCACCTCGGCATCGAGCTCCAGGGTGAAGGCATGGACTCCGATCGTGAGCTCGGCTCCAGGACTGAGCTGCTTGTGACGGGACACCCGCTTGCCGTTCACGTAGACCCCGTTGCGGCTGCCAGCGTCCTGCACCCAGACAGCCGCGTTGTGAAGCATGACGCGGGCATGCTCCCGACTCACGCCTTGATCGGGAATGGGAACGTCGCAGGTTTCCGCACGCCCGAGGACCAGTCCCTCGGAAGAGACCGGGTAGCGCTTGCCCTCAAGGGGGCCGCGCGTCGCCACGAGCATGGGAATCCGGTCCATCGGCGGCGGATGGTAGCTCCTCTCGCGTCAGATTGACACCCTTCTCGACCCTCTGTTAGCGTTCATGCGCTTCGACTCCATCGAGGACATCGACGACATCGAGGCATTCGAGGCAGTCACCGAGGGAGACGCCCCCAGGGGCAACGACATCCCTACGGAATCTGGTACCAGCAGCATCGGAGTACAGCCGGATGAGCGACCCCACCACCGAACGCCTCGAGGCGATCCAGAGCGAGCTCGCTGGCATCCTGGAAGAGCGACTCTCTGCGCTGAATCAGGCGATGCGGGGCACTGAGACTCTCACCCGGCGGATCGTGAGCGCGGAGCTCGAGATCGAGCGCCACGCCGCCCGTCGAGAGTCCCTCGAGGCCGAGGTAGTCGAGCTGGAGGCCGCAGCCAAGGCCGACGTCGAAGGCACCGCCGACATCCGCGCGCGCCATGCGGAGCTCACCGCGGAGCGGCAGCGCATCGCGAGCGAGGCAGAGCGCCTCGAGGAAGAGGTCGCAGAAGCCGGCCAGCAGCTCGGACACACACGCGGCCGTGTCACCCAGCTGGAAGCCGAAGCCGAGACGCTCCGCAGCGAGAACGCCGCTCTGAAGGCGAAGCTCAAGACCCTCGAAGAGAACATCGCCCGCATGCGTCGGCTCAAGGAAGAGCTGATGAGCAGCATCAGCGGACTGACCCAGCAGATGACCGGCCTCGCCGGCGGCTCCGACTAGCTCTAGTTCAGCCCCACCTGTCATGTCCGACAGACCCGCAGGTTCCGTACGCAGGGAGCACCGCATGTCCGACCGGCTGGAAGCCGCAGAGGCCCTCCTCGCCACCGTGGCCGCGGGGCGAGAGCGCATCGCACAGCTGTCCCACTCCCACCTCCCCTTCTCCAGCAGCCTCACCCTACGCCTGACGGACACCGTGGGAAGAAGCTCGACGCGCCTCGACGCCACTCTGCTCCACGAGACCGTCGACCGCCGCATCGCTGAGTGGCGGCGCGCGCGCAGCTGGGAGATGATCCGCCTCGCCCAGACCTTCGCGGACGCCCCGCTCGGGCAAGCCACGGCATCCTCCGAAG
>JAERSX010000438.1 GCA_016845285.1 Deltaproteobacteria bacterium
CTCCAGACGATTCGACCACCCTCTTGGCCTGCTCCGGGGCCGAAGACCACACGGTGGTCGGCACGGTCCACCAGGGGCTCCCGGTGGGCCACCATCAGCACGGTGTTGCCAGCGTCCCGGAGCCGCTCCAGCTCCGAACCCACTGGGGCGAGATCATCGTCCGCCAGCCCGAGGCCGGGCTCATCGACCACCAGCAACATGCCCTCGGGCTCGGCTCCGGCCAGTCGGGCCAGCTGGAGCCGCGACCACTCTCCGAGGGCAAGCGTGTCCACTGGGCGCCAGAGTGCGACCTCTCCGAGGCCGAGTCGGCGGGCGGCATCGAGCTCGACCATCAGTGCCGCACGGATCGGGTCCAGCTCTGCGGGGACAGATAGTTGGAGGGTCCAGTCGGCCAGCTCAGCCACCGAACCGGAGAGCAGTGAGCTCAGGTTCTGGCCGTCGAGGTGAAGGGCACGTGCACCTGGTCCCAGCCCCGTGCCATGGCAGTCCGAGCAGTCGCTTGGGGCGACGCCGGGTGGGGCTCCGCAGGTCCGGCATGCCGGCGCTCGACCCATCAGGGCATCGTGATCCGGGCGGTGGTAGCGCGCCCCAGACGCTGGATTGAAGGGAGCCCGGCTGAAGTGGAGGATCTGCTCGGTGCCGTCTGGCAGGCGCACAGCGGCCTCCAGGCGACCCATGCCGGCGGCGTAGGCGGAGGCCACAGCCTCCCGCACCCTGTCGGTGCCGTCCGGCCGGACCCGGACCCGGTCGACCACGAGAGCGAGGTCGTCGATGGGCGTCGACACTTCGTCGGCATCGAGTTCTTCGATGCGATGCAGGCGTCCGTCGAGGCGGACCCGAGAGAAGCCTTGTCGCGCGATCTCTTCCAGCAGACGACCGAGGTCGGTGGTGGAGGGCAGGGGTGCCAGGAGTGTCAGTCGCGCACCTGGCGTGAGGTCCTGCAGGGCCTCGGTCGACGCGCGGAGGTCATGGGTCTGCAGGTGTGAGCCGTCCTCCGGGTCCACGAAGATGCCGGCTCGGACAAAGAGCGCGGCAAGCAGGCTGTGGACCTGAACATAGCGGGCCACCGAGGTGGCTGGCGGAGGACGCCGGTCCGCGGCCACCGCTTGGGTCGGTGGGAGGTGGCGCACCAGATCGACGGTGGGCCGAGGGGGCACCCCCAGCCGAGCTTGAAGTCCAGGGCTGAGGAGGCGCACGGCGTTTCGCTCGCCGAGGGCGTGCAGGACATGGATGGCGAGCGAGCTCTTTCCCGAGCCGCTGGGCCCGGTGAAGACGATGAGCTGCTCTCGTGGCACGTCGAGGTCGACGCCCACGAGGTTGTGGACCCGAGCGCCTCGAATCTGGATCGAGACGCTCACGGCTCGGTGGGCCCCTGGATCGTGAATTTGATGGTCACCGTGCCCAGGTTGCGGGCGTCGCGTTCGGCGTGGGCCCGTGCGCGCTCGGCGGTGGGGGGGAGGCCGAGCGGAGCGGACAGGGCCCAGGCACGGAACTGTGCCCGACGAAGCTCGCCTGGTCCGGGGCAGGGGGGCTGGTAGCCCATGGGACCCTCGTCGGTCCAAGACTGGATTGGGGGCCCCGCAGCGGGGTGGAGGCCCGCAGGCAACGCCCCGGCGTCGAGGTCTGGGTCCCAGGCCGCCCAGGTGACGCCTTGGCCTTCGACCTGCATGACCCAGGCGAGGGAGCGCGTGCCCTCGGGCAGGCCTGTCCAGGCCACGGGTGGGCTGATTCCCTCGCCGTGGCAGGTGTGGGCCTGGCTCAGACGACCACCGATGACGCCGTCGAACACGAGCTCGAAGCTTCCGCCCGGATTTGGGGGGGGCAGCGCCTCCGTCGGGGGCTGGACCGCACAGGCAGCGAGGATGGCGATGGAGAACGAAGCGAAGGCTGGGCGCATGCAACCTCTTCACGGATCCTGCCCTGGAGAGCAAGCTCTGCGCTCCGCCGAAGAGGACCTGGTCCGAACGAGCGACAGCACAGGTTAGGGCGCGCCGCATGGAAAATGCCTACGCCTCGCCCCGCGGGCCCCGCATGCCGGGCGCGTGGGCCTTCGAGGTCCTGCTTGTATTTCTTGTGGTCGCCAGCTCCCTCGCGGCTTGGCTCGGCTGGATCCACATCGATCTGACCCACGGGCTGGGAAGTGCCGCGAGCGTCTGCGGCTTCAATGGTCCGCTGGACTGCGACGCCGTCAATTCGAGCCGCTGGTCGGAGCTGCGGAACGTCCCACTCAGCGTCTGGGCTCTTCCCCTCTACGGTGTCCTCGGCATCTGGAGTCGAGTGGCTCGTTTCGACGACGAGCGGGGGCGCCGGGCACGGGGAGGCATGCTCCTCATCGCCATCTTCCAGGTGGGCGTCTCCCTGTTCCTGGTCGGGGTGATGGCGTTCGAGCTGGGCGCGTGGTGTCTGCTCTGCCTCGGGCTGGATGTGGTCCACCTCGCCATCTTCGGCCTTGTCTGGATTGGAGGGGCGCGTCGGCCGGCGCTGCCCATGGGCCTCGATCTCATCGCCGCCCTGCTGGTGGTCGTGGCGTTGATGGGCTCCGGCGTGAAGGCGAGTCTGGTGGCGGCCGACCGTCTGGATCGCGTCGCGGCGGCCTCCTTGGAACAACAGACTGGCGATGCACTGCCGTCCACCGAGGTGGCACGGACCGAGCGGGACGGGCGAGTGATCGTGCTGCCCGAGATGGAGCCCCGGGTTCCCATCGACAACAAGGATCCTCAGCGCGGGGCCGCTGACGCCACCGTCTCCGTCGTGTCCTTCGGCGACTATCAGTGTGGACACTGCCGCCGAATGCACGGCGTGCTCACGGTGTTGGAGGATCGATACGGCGATCGTGTCCGGTTCGTCCAAAAGCACTTCCCGGTCGACCAGAGCTGCAACAGTCGAGCGCCCCGAACACCTCATCCACGCGCGTGCGCTGCCGCTGTCGCGGCCATCTGTGCCCATCGCCAGGACAGCTTCTGGCGCTACCACGAGCTCCTCTACCGCCACCCCGACCTGCTCCAGGATGCCGATCTGGTCGAGCTTGCGGAAAGAACAGGGCTCGACACGGAGCGGTTCGACCGCTGCCGGGAGGACCCGACGGTCATGGAGGACCTCACCGAAGACCTGAGCCACGCGGCCTTCCTGGAGATCGAAGGCACGCCCGTGACCTTCGTCCAGGGGCGGCGCTTCGACGGGGCGGTGAGCGAGTCGGTCCTCGACGCGGCCATCCGGCTGGCGCTGGGAGAGGCCGAGGAGGTGGACGCGGGCCGGGTGCGGCTTGTCGAGCGTGACGTGGCCGAGCCCTCGCTCGCGGCTGGGCCGGTCGGCGCGGTGGCGGTCGCTTCATCCGCCGGGACGGTGTGGGTGGACAGCGTCGAGGCCAGCATGGATGCCGATGGACGTGCGCTGTCGCTCGGCGGCGTCCTGCCGGCCCGCGCATCGTGGTTCGAAGCCCGCGACGCGTGTGCGGCTGCAGGCCGGCGTCTTTGTACGCAGGCGGAGTGGCTCAGTGCCTGCCAAGGGGCGCCTGCCATAGACGATGATGCCGACGGTGACGTGCTCGACGACTACCGGGAGGGCCGCAGTCACCCCTACGCCGACGGGGTTCGCGACGGGTGGTGTCATGTGGCCGCCGACAGGACGGATGCTGATGCGGTCGCGACAGGAGCGCGGGGCGCTTGCCGCACCCCGGACGGCATCTATGACCTCGCAGGCAACCTGCAGGAGTGGGTCGGCGCCTCCGCCGAGGAGGCCGCACTGGTTGGCGGCACCTGGTATGGGGGGGACTACGCCAGCTGTGGGGCCCGCAACGACAGCTTCGGGCCCGGGCTCTCGAACCGGACCACGGGCTTCCGCTGTTGCGCCGACTCCGAGACGCCCATCGGCGCGGGGACAGGCGTGAGTGAAGCTGCCGCAGGGGGCGTGAGCATCGCCTCCACCATGCCGGCCTTCGAGGGGGTCTCGCCGAGCGGAGAACCGGTCGGCAACTCGGTCATCGAGGGCAAGGTGGCGGTGGTCAACTTCTTCGCGAGTTGGTGCGCACCCTGCCGCAAGGAGCTTCCGATACTCGATGCTCTTCATGCGGAGCTGGGCGGGCGTGGCTTCAC
>JAERSX010000439.1 GCA_016845285.1 Deltaproteobacteria bacterium
GTGATGGCCAGCATGAGCGTCACCGCGATGAGGGCCAGGCCCGAGAGCGGCGAGATGTCCGTCATGCCCGTGGCCTGCGCCACGATGAGGCCAGCGACCGCGATCCAGCAGACACCCACGATGCCGGCCGCGACGATGCGCCAGACGGCCAGGGTGGGGTCGGTCATCCACACCACGCCCAGCAGGGCGACCGCGCTGAGGGCGAGGCCCACGTAGAGCACCTGGATGGGCAGCTCGTCAGAGCCGCCCCCCGTGCCGATCTTGACGGCTGCTTGGAGGCTGTTGAGGGCCGCCTTGATGGCGGGGAAGGCGAGCACCACGCCCATGAGCGCGCCACCGATGAGCACACCGATGCCGAGAGGACGGAGCATGGAGCCGTAGAGGATCCCGCCCGCATCGGCATCGTTTGCCACCCAGCCCATGCTGACGGCCACCGGAGCGAGGAACCACCAGGCCAGCACGCCGCCCAGGAAGAAGGGCAGTCCGCCGCGCCCCGAGAGCAGGCCGGCACCGAGGTTCATGAGCGAGACGTAGATGGCGGTCTGCATGTAGTCGGGCAGTCCGATCCACTCCCCGACAGGCAGCTCTTCGGGAAGGATGGTGGCCTCCATGAGCACCACCTGGATGGCCGCTGCCGCCGTCCCCGCGCCGAGCAACAGGGCCTTCTGGGCACCCGCGCCCGGAGCCTTGAGCAGCGTCGCCACCGCCGTCCCCGTGGGAAAGCGCAGGCGATCGAGCTCCACCATCTGCTTTCGCAGGGGGATGATCACCACGATGCCCATGAAGGAGCCGGCGACGGCCGCCATGGTCATGGTCCAGGGGTCGAAGCTGAGGCCCAACAACAGCAACGCAGGCAACGTGAAGATCACACCCGACGAGGCCGTGTTGATGCCCGAGGCCACGGTCTGGTTGATGTTGTTCTCGACGATGGTGCCGTCGCGCAGCAGACCTCGAAGGACCACGAAGCCCATGATGGCCGCGACGCTCGAGCCGCCGATGGTGAAGCCCAGCTTGAGCCCGGCATAGGTGAAGGCCATGGTCATCACCACGCCCTGCACCACGCCGAGTCCGATCGCTCGGGCAGAGATCTCCCTGTAGGCCATACGCGCTCCGCGGGGGCCGCGAGACTACCAGCCGGCACCCACACCTGCGCATCATGCGAGCCTCGAGGTCCCATGAGTTCCCTCCGCCGCGCCCTGTTCCTCGTCGCGACGGGCTGCACACAGACCCCGCCGCCCATGGAGAAGACCGTGTGGTTCGCCGGGGATGTCCACCTCGGAGACACCGATCCCGACGGGCTCATCGCAACGCGGGCGCTCACCGGCGGAGAACCGCTGCTGGTCAACCTGGAGGGGCCCATCGTGGCCGATCAGCCCCCCCATGCCCGCGATGGCGCATCCATTCGCTTGAGCAACCACCCGCACGTCTCGGCCGCCCTAGACGCCACGGGCGTGGTCGGGGTGTCGCTCCGCAACAACCACAGCGACGATCACGGTGTTTCCGGTCGGCACCAGACCACCCAGTCCATCGCCGACCGAGGCCTGGCTCCCATCGACGCCGTGCCCGTCTTCATCGAGGCCGCTGGTGTCGTGGCGATCGGCGCACAGGTCGGAGAGCCCCTCAGCTTCGACGAGACCCGAGGCCTGCGCGTGGCCAGCCTCCACCGCACAGGCACGGCCTCGGTGCTCCCCGATGCAGCCACGGAAGCTGCGGTGGACGACGCCCTCGCTGCGGGCGCCCAGGTCGTCTGGATTCACGGCACCCACCAGGTAGGTGGGGTCGAGCGACGAGGCGAGGCGGTGGTGCTCTGGGGGCTCGGCAACCTCGTCTTCAGCTGCCCGTGCACCACGCAGACCGAGGCCCTGCTCGTGGGCGTGGACGTGGACTCCGAGGGCCCCGGGACCGTACGGGTCCTCCCCATCCGGGCCGGACTCCACGGCGCCGCTGTGCTGCCATCGCCCGATCCCGACGGCATCCTCGATCTGGTGGATGCGGTGAGCCCACGTCCCCTCGCCCGCCAGGGGGCGGAAGGTCGGCTCTGAGCTGGCTGGTCACCCCGACCGGGGTGGCTGCGCCCTATCAGGCACCGGCAAACCAGCCCTCCTCGGCCATGTGCTCCCACTCGGACAACGCACCGCCCATCCGCTCTTCCTGAGACTGGATGAGGCTGATGTTCCGCTTGTCGACCGCGGTGATCATGCTGTCGTCGTAGGCCGGGTTCACCTCGTACCAGCTCTTGGTGCCGAAGTACCAGATGAGGACCTCACTCTCGAACGCCCGGCCGTGGCGCGCGAAGATCGTGTTGCGCAGCAGGCGTAGATCGCGGCGGCTCAGCTTGTCGATCTGTGTGGCTGTCAGCTGTTCGTCGAGAGCCGAGGGGTCTTCCAGCGGATTGCGTTTGGTCTTGGCGATCTTCTCGTCGCCGAGCCACTCACCCAGGGCCTGGCCCACCAGGTGCAGCTCGATCTCGTCGGCTGGCTCCATCTGGCTGGCGGCCTTCTTCGAGAGCAGCTGGGTCTTCGATGCCAGCAGCTGACCTCGAGTCCAAGACTGCTCCTGGTCGGCGATGCGCTGCACATTGTCCCGGTCGACCTGACTCAGCGCGTTCAGATCGGCCTTGGCCTTCGGCGCATACCAATCCTGGGAGCGGAAGTAGGTGTCGAGCCAGGGCTTGACGAAGGTGTGTCCCACCCGGGCGAAGATGGTGTTTCGCAGGAGCGAGAGCTCGCGCAGCGTGCGGTCGTCGAGGTCAGCCTGGGTGATGGCGCGGTCGTAGTAGAGGGGCCGCGCTTCAGCCTTGGCCGCCGAGGGCTCCGCAGTCGACGGAGTCGTCGAGGTTGCGTCTGAGACCGGTGCCGCCTCCTCAGACGGTGCCCCGCACGCCAGGGCACACGCGAGGGCGAGTCCCAAAACACCGATCAAGGGGGTCCGCTGTGTCATCGGCTCTCCTCGACACCCTTTCTTGCGAGAGCGTCGGCGCGCTCATTGTCATCGATTCCGACGTGTCCAGCTATCCAGTGGATGCGGTGGCGACGCAGTGCGAGCCGCTTGCGGAGCCCCACGATGAGCTCAGTGTTCTTCTTGGCCTTCCAGCCGAGGCTCAGAACGCCATGGCTGTACTTGCTATCGGTGAGGATCTCGAGGGGCGCGTCGTCGGCGTGGGCGGTCTGCTCCAGCAGGTCGAGGGCCAGGCCGATGGCCGCGAGCTCGCCCACGTTGTTGGTGCCCCGACCCAGCGCCGAGTAGGTCTCGGAGCGGGTGCCGTCCGGGAGGCGCAGCACCGCTCCGGCCCCGCAGGGCCCAGGATTTCCGCTACAGGCGCCATCGGTAAAGGCGATGGCAGCATGCCGCGAGAAGCCCTCCACGAG
>JAERSX010000440.1 GCA_016845285.1 Deltaproteobacteria bacterium
GGTCGTCGGTCCCCACGACGTTCACGACTACGGCTACCTCTTCTGGCCTGGCAATCACTGGACCAGCTGGGGGACCTACTACAACGTCCAGCACGTCCAGACGGGGTTCTACGGACTCGCCCTGGACGTGTCGTCGGGAGATCTGGAGCACTTCGGTCTCTTGTCCGAGGCGTCGGATCGCGCCGACGCTCGTCTCGATGACAACACTGTCGTCACCGAGCTCCCCGCCGCCGACCTCAGCTTCCGACTCGTTGTGGATGGCGACACCCATGCGGCCAACAGCTTCCAGGACAGCGAAGGCTCGGAGTCCAATCCCTCACAGCTGGTCGACATGGGCCGCTTCATGCAGCGGGTTCAGATCCCCACGCTCACCTACACGGGCAGCTCTGACCTCGCTGGCAGTGTGCAGCTCGCTGCCATGCCGCGGTACCTCGTGCTCACACACACCGCGCGGCGTGGCGACATCACCGGCGATCTCACCGTGCAGATGAAGCTGGGAGGCGACGCCCTGGCGGCCTACACCGACACGGAGTGGCTGGATGGGACCCGCGCGGTCTTCGTGCACGACGCCGATGGGGAGGGCTGGTCCTTCATCCTCCCTGACCAAGACGGCGCCGAGATCACCCGAGACGACGACGGGGCCTTGATGTTCGCCCTCGCTGTGGATGACGCCGAGGCGGACGAGGACATCGTGCTGTCCCTCATCGCGGTGCCTTCGAATGCCGCGAGCGAGGCTCAGCGCGACGTGTGGCTCTCCCCGGGAGAGACCGTCCAGGTGTACAGCGCTCAGCTCGAACGAGACGGCACGGAGACCGGCGAGCTGGAGGCGGCCGAGTGGGACGCCGAGCGTGGCCTCTTCTTGGTGCCCTTGCGCGACCTCACCGAGGTGGGTGCGCCCACCTGGGCCGACTGGAGTGATGTCGACCAACACAACTGGTACAACCGCCACCGTGTCGTCATCGAGGTCGAAGACGCCGGCGAGAACGAGTCCATCTCGGTGCCGCTGGCCTTCGATGGAGGCAACAACGCTGCCTTCTACATCGTGGGTGGTGCCCCCATGCTGCGAGACGCGTCGGGGGAGCCCACCGGCGTGCCCATGCAGATCTCCAAGAACTGGCACGAGTCGCCCTACTGGTACCACCTCTACAGCACCCTGCTGCTGGAGCCGGGCTCTCACGAGCTCGAGCACACCTTCGCTCACGCCCGCTGGGGAGAGGCCTATGCGGCCGCTCACGCTCAGCTCTCGCTCATCGGCTGGGGTGTGAACCAGCAGTGGGACGAGTCATCGCTGGGCGCCTTCGGCGAGACCATCACCTACGATCCGGACCTCACCCTTGGCCGGTCCATGGTCGACGACGTGCGTCCCTTCCTGGTGGAGTCGGCCTCGAAGTGGGGCTGGACGGGCAACGTGGGTGGCGCCAACTTCCTCGTCTACGAGACCGACGAGACCGACAGCCGGCCCGAGCACCAGCTCTCCCGCCTGCGCACCGACTACGCCATGACGGGCCCGAACCTCACCCAGGTCCGCTACGCCGGGATCACCCGAGACGAGCGCGTCGAGGCCACCATCACCACCGAGCTTGGTCGCACCGACGATCTGGTGCGTGTCTGGTACCACCTCGAGTACACCTTCCATGAAGACACCCCCTACGAGCGCCTCGCGTTGTTCCAGGTGGCGGCCGACCGCTACGCCGACAATGGCTTCAGCCGGTACGCCTATGGTGACGTCACCGACGTCCTCGAAGATGAGGAGATCACCGATCACGGGACCACCGGCTACGCCAGCGAGGACGCTCGGGGCATCGAACTGGACGGCGAGAGCCCCTGGGTCATGCTCTACGAGAACGTCGACGACGAGGGTTCACTCCCCGAGCATCTCGCCAACGTGGGCTTCGTGGTGCGCGAGTTCGAGGCACAGCTGGGCGACGAGCTGGTGACCACCCCCCACATCAACCTGATGCGGACCTACAACGGGGAGTCATCGCAGATGAGCTTCGAGCTGGGCCTCCCCTATGACGCGGACGACCTCGTGGTTCCCGCGGGGAGCGTCGTGCGGGCCACCGTTGAGTACGTGGTGGCACCGGCCGACAAGGACGCCTGGTATGGCGACGCGGACTGGCTCACCGACCTCCCCGCAGACGACTTCCAGAGCACCGAGATGCTTCGGATGCTTGCCGACGAGGGGCATCTCGAGGTGAGCCCGACCGTGGGTGAGCTGGTGCGGGTCCACCCCGTGGAGCTCGCCGCCGAGGAGGGCGAGGTCGCCGTGGACTTCAGCCTGAGCGGGGGCCTCGGCTACGTGCCCGTCACCATCGAGGGTCTCGACCGCGCCGACGGCTGGCGCCTGGAGCAGGAGGTCTCCGGCGAGTGGGTCCAGGTCGACCAGTCCGTCGAGGGCAACGACTACTGGCAGGCCCACTTCGACGCGGCGGCGGGCCACTACGAGCTCGTGTTCAACGTGCCCAATCGTGACACCGAGCGGTATCGCCTGACCCGGTGAGGCTTCGTCAGTCGTGGCTCAGTCGAGACAAGACGAAGGCGAGTCGCTCTGCGACCGTTCCGACGGGCACGGCGATGGGGGCGTAGCCGTACTCGGCGTAACAGGCACGCACCTCGTCGCTGATACGGCGGGAGAGGTCGCCGGACTCCATGCGCACCTCGGTCTGCTCGTGTTCATCGAGGGGATCGAGGAAGAAGACCGTGGCGTAGCGTCGCGTGCGCAGCCAGGCGTCGAGGTGGGGGCCCGGCTCGAGGCCGGCGCGGCGGGAGAACACGATGTCCTCGATGACCGAGGTGTCGGTGAACACGGGCTCGTCGATGGGAAGCGCGTCGAAGAGTGCGTGGACTCGGCTGATGATCTCGCGCTGCCAGGCAATGG
>JAERSX010000441.1 GCA_016845285.1 Deltaproteobacteria bacterium
GACGGACGCCGGGCTTGAGGGCCCGCACGAAGAACTCGGACAGCGAGCCGAAGTCGTCGATCTCCCCCTCTACTTCGGACAGATCGACCTTGAACCAGGCGGCGTAGCGACGCACGACCAGGCGGTGGAGCCACCGCGGCAGGCGAACGCGGGCGAGCCAGCCCATGCCGCGGGCGGTGGTGTGCTTGGGCACCAGGCTAAGCGCCGTGACGATGAGGGCGTCCTTCATGGCCGGCCCCGTATTCCGATAAGAGCGCGCCATGCATCCCACACTCTTCGAGTTCCAGGGCCTCGGCTTCCACACGTGGGGGCTGATGGTGCTCCTGGGCTTCGTGGCCGCATGCCTGGTGGTGGGGCTGAGGGCGCCGAAGGTGGGCATCGACCCCGACAAACTCGTGGGCTTCTACTTCACGTTGATCTTCGCCGCGCTTCCGGCATCACGCCTCTTCCACTTCCTGCTGGCTGATCGCGAGATCTTCTTCGCCAACCCGCTGGTCTTCTTCGATCCCGGAGCTGGGGGATTTGCCTTTCTGGGCGGTGTGGCCGGTGGCGTCACCGGGGGCGCGCTGTACGCGAAGATCGCGGGCATGCCCATCTGGAAGCTCGCCGACGTGGCTGCTCCCACAATCATGCTCGGCTACGCCATCGGACGCACCGGCTGCTTCTTCGCCGGCTGCTGCCACGGCGGCTCCTGCGACCTGCCCGCGGCCAGCACCCTCTTCACCATGGACGGTGGCGCGCTCGTCAGCGTCGGGGGCTTCCCCTGGCTGGCCCTCGTCTTCGAGCAGGGTGTGGGGGTGGGCAACCTGCCGGGGGTGCCGCTCTACCCCACCCAGCTCTGGGAGATCACCATCGGGCTGGTGCTCTTCGGGGTGCTGTCTTGGATGTGGGCACGGGCTCGTCGCTTCGACGGTCAGATCATGGCGGCCCTGCTGGTGGTGTACCCGGTGGTCCGCATCGTCACCGAGCTCTTCCGCGGCGACACCGTCCGCGGCCTGTACGACATCGCCGGCATGCAGCTCTCGAGCTCACAGCTCTTCGGGGCCGGACTCATCGGGCTCGCAGTGCTCATCGCGGCGCTGCGCTTCCGGGCGGGCGTCGCGCCCGAGGTGCCCTTCGTGTACGAAGAGGAGCTGTAGGGGGCTTATCCCTCGTCGTCGGCCTCACACTCCACGCCCTCTGCCTCGTCCTCGTCCTTCTCCTCTTCGAGGCTGACCTGGCACTCGTCCTGGAGGTCTTGGCTGGCATCGCCGTAGACGTTCCGGAGCTCGCCACAGGAGGCTGCATCGAGGTGGCAGTCGCACATGTAGTCGACGTACCGGTCACAGGGCTCTGAGTCCTCGCAGGCCATCAGGAACAAGGGCAGCAGCAGCGAGACGGCGCGGTGGGTCATGGAGCCTCCGGGGTTGGCATACCGCCCTCAGGCACGGCACCGCAAACCCGATAGGCGCCTGACCATGTCGACCCCGTCCTCGCCCGTGATGCTCGTGACCGGCGCCACCAGCGGCATCGGCTGGGCGCTCGCCCGTGCGGCGACGGCGGAGGGCTACCAGGTGGTGGGCTGTGGGCGCGATCAGGCCCGCCTGATGGCTCTGGAGCGCGAGGTCGCGCTGGCGCTGACCCTCGACGTGACCGACGATCAGAGCGTGCGTCTGGGTGTCGACACCGTGCGTGATCGCTTCGGGCGCGTCGACGTCGTCGTGCACAACGCCGGCATCGGCTTCTTCGCCGACCCAGCCGAGACCGGGCCCGCCGAGGTGGCTCGGGTCATGGAGACCAACCTGCTCGGTGCCGTTCGCCTCAACCACGCGCTGCTGCCCGAGCTCCTGCAACACGGCACGGGCACCATCTGCGTGGTGGCCTCGGTGGCTGGGCGCCGCGGATACCCGAAGCACACCGCCTACTGCGCCAGCAAGCATGCGCTCATCGGCTGGGCGAGGGCGCTGCAGAAAGACCTTCGGGGCACCGGTCTCTCCGTCGTGACCGTGTGCCCCCCGGCCGTGGACACTCCCTTCTTCGAGAATGCTGGCTACACGACTTTTGCCGAGGACCACGCGGGCATGCGCCTCATGTCCGCGGAGGTCGCGGCCGCTGGCATCCTCGCAGCCATCGAGCGACGCAGCCCCATGTCCCTGCTCGGCCGGCGTGCTCAGGCACTGTTTGCCCTCGATCGCGCGGCACCCCAAGCTCTCGACAGGATCCAGCAGCTACGCGACCGGCTGTTGCGGCGAGGGTAGAGTCGGACCACTCGCGGGTCCCGAGCCAGCCATGACTCGGGCAACGCCGCCTGCCAGGAGGGCGAAACGATGTCGGAGAACTTGGAGACCTTTGCAATCTCGCGCAGTGAGGTCACGGCGCGCTGGGAGCTGGCGGCCAACGAGGTCGACCTGGCCCTCACCCAGCAGCTGGTGGTCGCCTTCCTGGGCTCGGCCAGCTCTGGCAAGGACAGCGCGATCAAGACGCTGTTCGGTATCGACTTCGGCCAGGTGGACCCCATCCCAGGTTCCACCGAGAAGATCCGGGTGAGTCGCCTCGACCGCAAGGGACAGGTGATCATCGTCAACGCACCGGGCTTCGGCGATGTGCGCAGTGAGGTGGACGCCGAGGCCCGCACGGTGCTCGATCAGCTCGATCTCGCCGTGTACCTCGTGAACGCCGACGGCGGCGCGACCATCGACGAGCGCAGGGATCTCGACGCCATCCGCGCGCTGGGTCGTCCGGTGTTGGTGTGCCTCAACAAGATCGATCTCATCCGTCCCCACCAGCGCGAGGAGTTCGTGGCCACCACGCTGGCCCAGCTCGGCGTGGACCGCGATCAGGCCGTCATCACGGCCTTCGACCCCTTGCCGGTCCTGTCCGAGGAACCCATCGGGCTCGTCGAGACCATCACCTGGATCCAGGAGCAGCTTCGCGACAAGGGGAAGTCGCTGCTCTTCGCCAAGCACCTGCGCAACAAGGCTGCGGCCTGCGAACCCATCATCCAGGCGGCAGCCAAGAGAGCGGCGGTGGCGGGCTCCCTGCCCATCCCAGGCGCCGACATGGCGGCGATCACGGCGGTGCAGGTCAAGCTCATCAGCGACATCGCTGCCGTGCACGACATGCGCATGCAGAAGGACATGGCGCTCTTCATCCTGGGCGAGGTGCTCGCGGGCTCGTCAAAGGGCTTCGTGCGCTGGGCCATCAGCGGGCTCAAGGGTGCGGGATGGATCCCCGGTGGACAGCTCGCCGAGGTGGCTGCCAGTGCGCTCGGTGCCACCATCGCCGGCGCTGCCACCTTCGGCGTGGGCAGGGCGACGGTGGCCTTCGTTCAGCGCGACCAGAAGCTCAGCGGCGGTGAGCTTCGCGAGGTCTTCGATGCCGCGGCCAAGGCGTACCGCGACGTGGCCAGCACCCTCGACCAGTACCGTGGCGCTGAGGTGCCACCTGCCGCCGAACCTCCGCCCGGCGATGTCATCGATGTCGAGGCCGAGGTGATCGAGTCATGAGCTCTACGGGGGACGCACCGGATGGGCCCTCGCCGGCGGCCGAGCCAGGGATCCTGACCCTGCCGGACCTTCTGCGGAAGTGTCACCGCGACGAGCTGTTGCCCCTGGCCGAGGCGCTCCAGGTCAACCCCACCGGGCTTGGTCTGAGCAAGCTGGCGGAGGTCATGGCGTGGGCCTTGTGTCGGCTCGGGGGCCACGAGGTCGGCAACTTCGTGCTGCGCAAGGGCAAGGGCCCGTCCTACAGCATGGTCATCCTGGGGCTGGCCCGGCGTTGTGGGGTGAGGCCTGGGCGAGATGTGCCCACGACCGAGGTCTCCTTGCTCGAGTGGTGGCTGGCCAAGGCCCTCGACGACATGGGGCCCGAGCAGCGGGTGGGGATGTGGAAGGTCCTCGGCATGGAGGGGGAGCCTCCAGAGCCGGGCACTGCGGCCCTCGAGGTGGCACGTCTGGGCCTGGGCAAGACCTTCGGGCTCCGCGCCGGCCTGGTGGCGGCAGGCACCGTGGGACGGGTGGCCCACTTCGCGCTGATGCCGATCCTCGGGCCCATCCTCCCTGTGGTCTCACTCCTGTGGATGGGCCGTCCACGCGACCAGGTGCTCTTGCCGGCGGTGCTGGAGGTGGCGCGGCTCCGGCAGCTGGTGCGCCACCGGGTCACCGTCGGCATCGTGGGGTCGCCCTCATCTGGCAAGGACGCCGCCATCGGGGCCATCTTCGGCCTCCCCACCGGCAACGTCCACCCCGTCGCGGGCTCCACGAAGAAGGTGAGCATCGTGCGGGTGCCCGGTGCATCGGCGCTGTTCCTGGTCAACACGCCAGGCATGGGCGACGTCATCGAGTCCGTTACCGAGCAGGCCCGCCAGGTGCTCGATCACATCGATCTCTTCGTGTATGTGCTCAACGCTCAGGGCGGAGTTCAGGCCCGCGAGCTGAGCGACTACCAGGGCTGCCTGGCCCGCCGGCGCCCGGTCCTGGTGGTGGTCAACAAGATCGACACCCTTCGGTCCCGAGACCGAGACCGCTACCTCGACGACGCTCGTGGCAAGCTGGGAGTGGGCCACGAGGACTTCCTCGCGGCCGCCTTCGACCCGCTGCCGCAGCTTTCCGACGCCCCCATCGGCGTGGACGCGGTCCAGACCTGGATCGCTCGCGAGCTGGGGGAGCTCGGAAAGGACGTGCGCGAGCTGCCTTGGGTGTCTTCGGCAGAGGAAGCCCCATGATCCGAGACCGCCTCAAGCGACTGGCACGCCGTGGAGCCCGCAAGGCTGCGGCGCCGGTGGGCGCTGGCTTGAGCCCTGGTCAGGATGCGGCCTTCGCCCACCTGAACGACACGGCTGAAGGGGTCTTCCAGCTCTTCGCTGCCGCCAGCGTGAGTTCCTGGGAGGTGCTGCTCACCGACCTGGGCCGGGCCCTGCAGGGTCGCCTCGACGAGCCCGTTCGTGCCGAGCTCATCGCACGTACGAGCGATGCCCTCGTGCCCACACAGACCCCGGTGCAGGGGGTGCAGCGAAAGTTCGCGCACGCCCTCGCCACGGGGGTGAAGGACGGCCTGGCCCGCGGTCGCCTCGATGCAGCGGTGGGTCCCCTCGTGGCTGTGCTCGAGCGCCTCCCGGGCGAGGTGGAGACCGGGTGGGGAAAGACCGTGGACTACCTGGAGCCCCTGGTGGCCGCGCTCGACCGTCCGGCCCTGGCTGAGGAGCTGCTGGTCCCTGGTGGCCGCCTGGCTGCGACCCTCGCTGGGGCCGCCGCCGACTACGCGGCAGCCATCGGGGCCCTACCGAGTCAGCCAGCGCTCCAGCCGGGCCTGGACGAGGCCCTGCTCGCCTGGCAGGCGACGGCGGCCCGCGCGGTGGAGATCGAGATCTACGCGGCCCGGGAGATCCTGGTGGCCGCTGGCGGGGCCTTGCCGGAGACCCAATGAGGGCGCTGTTTCTGTTCTTGGCGTCGTCGGGTGCCGCGCTGGCCTGCAGCGGGCCCGGTGCTGCGGACCTCATCCATCGCGCCGAGCTCCTCGGGCTGTTGGGCCACGGCCTGGCGGTGGTGACCATGGTGGGTGCGACCTGGCTGTCCGTGCGACGCAAGGTCATCGGTGGTCCCCTCGGCGCAGGCTGGTTCTTGGTCGTCGCTCATCCCAACCTGTGGACGTCCGCCACGGGCGGTGACTGTGGCCAACAGCTGGAGGTCAGCTCGCTGCTCTTCACCGGGCTCACCGTGGGTGTGCTCGCTTGGTCGGCCTTTCGACCCCTGAAGGCCGACCCTCCGGCAGCCACCGATGCGTGAGCCCAAGTCCGCCGGCTGCCAGCCGGGTCTCTTCGGTCCGCCGCCTCCCGACGTCGGGCCCGCGCCGGCCTCGTCCGACGACCTCGCCCTCGCGGAGGCGCTGCCAGGTCGCCTTCGCTTCGGCACCTCGTCGTGGACCTTCCCCGGCTGGGCTGGTCAGGTCTACGACCGGCTGGTGACGGAGTCGGTGCTCGCTCGAGAGGGGCTCGCTGCCTACGCTGCCCACCCCTTGCTCGGCGCTGTCGGCATCGACCGAGGGTGGTACCGCCCCGTGCCGGCCGAGGTCTTCGCCGGCTACGCGGCGGCCGTGCCTCCGGGCTTCCGCTTCCTCGTCAAGGCCCATGAGGACTGCACGCGTCCTTTTCTCGACGACGGCAGCCCCAATCCACGGCTCCTGGATCCCGAGTACGCCGCCCGCGAGGTGGTGGCTCCAGCGGCGAGCGGCTTGGGTGAGCGCCTGGCGGCCGTGCTCTACCAGGTGCCGCCGAGCCACGCCCAGGCCTTCGGGGGCACCCAGGCCTTTGCCCGGCGTCTGCGCGCCTTCTTGGGTGGGCTGCCTCCAGACGTGCCCCGGGCCGTCGAGCTCCGCACGCCCGGCCTCTTCACGGCCGAGGTGGGTGCCGTCCTCGAGGAGACGGGCACCATTCCCTGTCTGAACGTGTGGACCGATGTGCCTGATCTACGGGCCCAGGCCCGCACGCTCCGTGCGGCTCGGGCCCCCATGCTCCTGCTCCGCTGGTTGCTTCCGCCAGGTCTGCGCTACCGCGAGGCCAAGGAGCGGTTCGCCCCGTTCGCTGAGCTCCGAGAGCCCGATCCGCGTCACCGGGGCGTGCTCACTCGGGCCATCCGCGCCTACCTCGACGCCGGCAAGGACGTCGTCTGCATCGTGACCAACCGGGCCGAGGGGTGTGCGCCCCGAAGCATCCGCCACCTGGCCCGCGCGGTGGTCGCCCCTCCCTCGACCGAGGAACGCCATGCCCGCGAACACCCACACGGCCCTGCCCGACCCCCGCAACGCCGATGTGCTCGTGTACCTGAACGGCGACTTCGTGCCCCGCGCAGAGGCACGTGTGTCGGTCTTCGACGGTGGCTTCCTGGTGGGCGACGGCATCTGGGAAGGCCTCCGCCTCCACCACGGTGTGTTCCCATTCCTCGACCGTCATCTCGATCGTCTCGAGGCTGGGCTGCGCACGGTGGATCTTGCACAGCCCTTCGATCGCCAAGCGATCATCGAAGCCCTGCACGAGACGGTGCGCCGCAACGACATGCACGACGGCGTGCACCTGCGGCTGATGATCACCCGTGGAGAGAAGAAGACGCCCTCGCAGCATCCCGATCTGGTGGTGGGCGGGCCCACCGTGGTGATCACCGCCGAGCACAAGCGAGCGGACCCCTCGGTGCGTGACCGAGGCATCCGGCTGTACACGGCGACCATCCGTCGGCCGCCCCCCGACACCCTCGATCCCAAGCTCAACTGCCACTCCAAGCTTCACGAGGTCATCGCCCTGATCCAGGCCTACAAGGCCGGCGCCGACGAGGCCCTGATGCTCGATGTGAGCGGTGCGGTGGCCACCTGCAACGCCACCAATTTCTTCATCGTGAAGCGGGGGGCCCTGTGGACCTCGACCGGGCAGCACTGCCTCAACGGCATCACCCGCGCTCTGGTGCTCGAGGTGGCCCGCGTCGCCGGCTGGGAGGTGCACGAGCGAGAGTTCTCCTTGGTCGATGTCTACGGGGCGGACGAGGCCTTCGTGACCGGGACCTTCGGGGGCCTCACGCCGGTGGTCGAGGTGGATGGTCGACCCATCGGCGCCGGTGTCCCGGGGCCCCTTGTGCCTACGCTCCGCGCCTTGTACGACCAGGAGGTGGCGGCCGAGGTCGTCCGCCTGGGAGGTAGGGGATGACGCGCCGGATCAGCTTGTGGTCGGGACCCCGCAATGTGTCCACCGCGCTCATGTACAGCTGGCGCCAGCGGCCCGACACCGAGGTGGTCGATGAGCCTCTGTATGGCCACTACCTACGCCACACAGGTCGGGTTCATCCTGCCCACACCGAGGTGATGGCGGCCATGGACTGTGACGGCGAGCGTGTGGTGCGCGAGCAGTTCCTGGCCCCCAGCGAGGCCCCCGTTCGCTTCTTCAAGAACATGGCCCACCACCTCGTGGGCCTCGACCGTAGCTTCTTGTCCGGGATGGACCATGTGTTGCTCATCCGTGACCCGCGTGAGGTACTCACGAGCCTGGTCAAGCAGATCCCGAGGCCGCGTGTCACCGACACCGGGCTGCTGCAGCAGGTCGATCTTCTCGAGGAGCTCGACCCCCTGAGGCGGCGTCTCATCGTGGTCGACAGCGCTGAGCTCCTCCGCGATCCGGCCAGCGTGCTGCTCCAGCTCTGTGTCGCCCTCGATCTGCCCTTCACCGACGCCATGCTCAGCTGGCCGAAGGGTCCCAAGCCGGAGGACGGTGTGTGGGCCCCCCACTGGTACCACCGGGTCCACGAGACCACGGGCTTTGCCCCCTACGCTCCCAAGAAGGAGCCCTTGCCCGATCGCCTGGAGCCGTTGTGGGAAGCCTGCCAGCCTCTCTACGCGCGGCTGAAGGCCTGTGCGCTCAGGGCTGGGGGCTCAGGGCACTGAGTCGGCGAGGGCCTCGGCGAGGGCCTCGCCAAGCATGAGATGGCCGGTCCCTGCAGGGTGGACCTGATCGAAGAAGTCAGCCAGGGTGGCGTCGTTCTCGGCGAACACGGCGGGGCCGTCGACCAGGATGGCGTCCTTCTGATGGGCGACCAGACGCATGACGTGGCGATAGTCGCTGATCCAGTCGGGGGCGCCGGCCGGATCCAGATCGACGGGCGCGGGCAGCATGAGGAGCACGGGTTCGGCGCCGAGCGCTTCGCTCCGGCCCACCATCGACTCGAGGTTGCTGCGGTACTCCTGGAGGCTCGCGCGGGCCGTGCGGCCGGGCCCCGGGATGCCCAAGCTCTGGTCGGCGTCGAGCCAGCCCACGGTCCGCGGCTTGAGGTGAGGTCCGAGGAAGTCGACGGTGACTCGGTAGAGGGCCAGGGGTGAGCGGACCGGTGCGTCCTCGGGGTGCTCCTCGGACTGGTACAGATCGCTCCACATGTTGCCGATGACCACGACATCGGGCTCGAGCTGAGCGCCCAGGCTCTCCAGCACTGTGAGCGATTGGCTGCTCGAGTGGCCTGGCGTGGCGCCCACCACGGTGTCGACGGTGCGACCCCATCGAACCGACAGCTCGGCAGCAGCGATGGCACTGAAGACGTCGTCGTCTTCCACGCCGAAGCCGAAGATGGACGAGTCGCCCAGCGTCATGAGGCGGGCCCGGCCGTCGTCCTTGGCGGCGACCTCCCCGCCGCGGAGGCCCAGGCTGTTGGTGCGGCAGACGACCCCCCCTTGGAGCAGCTGGGTGTTGGCCCGGAGGTGCCACGCCGTGGGGGACTCGGAGCGCTCCATGGGCACGCCTCCCTGCTGCCGGCTCATCGGTGGACGTGGCGTGGACGTCGTGCCCTCGATGCAGGGTTCAGGGCAGCCGGCGACGGGCAGGGGCAGGCTCCGCTCGGCAGGGGTGAGGGCCACCTCCAGACCACGCGCGCCGAGCTCGAGGGCGATGAGCAGTCCGGCGGTGGCCACGGCTGCGAAGAGCGCCTTTCGGGTTGTGTTCACGGCATGTGCCTCGGGCTCTCCGGTGCGCGTGTGTCGTGGAGAGCGGGGCCGATCATCAAGGTCGGAGCATACCAGTGAGGTTCCCGTCTCCATGGGTCTTCAGGCGCAGCCCATGGGTGGACGGCGGGCTATGAGGGCTCCCCGCCCAGGAGCCACCGATGTTCGATTTGACTGTCATCCAGAAGCGCTACGCCAAGCAGGCCGAGGCCCACGCCATCGGCCGTCGCCGCCTCGGGCGCGCCCTGACCCTGGGCGAGAAGATCCTCTTCGCCCACCTCACCGACCCTGAGAACCAGCCCTTCGACCGCAAGAAGAGCTTTCTCGACATCGAGGTGGACCGGGTGGCGATGCAGGACGCAACCGCGCAGATGGCGCTCCTGCAGTTCATGGTGGCCGGCAAGGAAGAGGTCGCTGTGCCCAGCACGGTCCACTGCGATCACCTCATCCGGGCCCACAAGGGCTCCGATGTCGACATGGACGTCGCCCTTCACGAGAACAACGAGGTCTACAATTTCCTGGAGAGCGTGAGCGCTCGCTATGGCCTGGGCTTCTGGAAGCCCGGCGCCGGCATCATCCACCAGGTGGTCCTCGAGAACTACGCCTTCCCGGGCGGCCTCATGATCGGTACCGACTCCCACACGCCCAACGCGGGCGGGCTGGGCATGGTGGCCGTCGGAGTCGGCGGCGCCGATGCCGTGGACGCCATGGTGGGTCTTCCCTGGGAGGTCCTGAACCCCGGCTACATCGGGGTGAAGCTCACGGGCACCCTGTCGGGCTGGGCCAGCCCCAAGGATGTCATCCTCCGGGTGTGTGAGCTGCTCACCGTCAAGGGCGGCACCAACCACATCGTCGAGTACTTCGGCCCAGGCTGCGAGAGCATCAGCGCCACCGGCAAGGGCACCATCTGCAACATGGGCGCCGAGCACGGTGCCACCACCTCGCTCTTCCCCTTCGACAGCCGCATGGCCACGTACCTGCGGGCCACCGGGCGCGCCGCTGTGGCAGATCTGGCCGAGCAGCACGCCGACGAGCTGTGTGCCGATGCCGAGGTCATGGCCAACCCCGAGGCCTACTACGATCGCGTGCTCGAGATCGATCTCAGCACCTTGGGGCCCCGCGTCGTCGGCCCCCACACCCCCGACCGCGGCCGCTCCATCAGCGAGCTGGGTGCCGAGGCCGATGCCGAGGGCTGGCCGCGGCAGATCACGGCGGCCTTGATCGGCTCCTGCACCAACTCTTCCTACGAAGACATCAGCCGGGCAGCCCACATCGCCCGGCAGGCCGCGGCCAAGGGCGTGAAGGCCAAGGTTCCCTTCATGGTGAGCCCGGGATCCGACCAGATCTTCGAGACCATCCAGCGTGATGGTCAGATGGCCGACCTCGCTGCCATCGGTGGCACGGTCCTCGCCAACGCCTGTGGCCCGTGCATCGGCCAGTGGCGCCGCGACGACATCAACAAGGGTGATGTCAACAGCATCATCAACTCCTTCAACCGCAACTTTCGCGGCCGCAACGATGCCAACCCCAGCACGCTGAGCTTCATCGCCAGCCCCGAGCTGGTCACGGCTGTGGCCCTCAGCGGCGACCTCGGCTTCGATCCCGACCGCGACACCCTCACCGCCGCCGACGGCAGCAGCTTCAAGCTGGCCCCGCCGGCGGGCGACGAGCTGCCCACCCGCGGCTTCGTTCCTGGTGAGGAGGGCTTCATCCCGCCGCTGGCCACCAGCCAGCGTGGTGGTGTCGACGTGGTCATCGCTGAGACCAGCGAGCGCATCGAGCGGCTGAGCCCCTTCGCCGCCTGGGATGGCCAGGACATCGGCGGCATGCGGGTGCTCGTCAAGGCGCTGGGCAAGTGCACCACCGATCACATCAGTGCGGCCGGCCCTTGGCTCAAGTACCGGGGACACCTCACCAACATCAGCGGCAACCTGATGGCGGGTGCCAACAACGCCTTCACCGGCGAATTCGGCAACGGCATCAACTTCCTGACGGGCGACAAGGACACACACCCCAACGTCGCCCGCCAGTACCGGGCCGCCGGCCAGGACTGGGTCATCTTCGGCGACGAGAACTACGGCGAGGGCAGCTCCCGCGAGCATGCCGCCATGGAGCCTCGTCACATGGGCTGCCGTGCCGTCATCGTGCGCAGCTTCGCCCGCATCCACGAGACCAACCTCAAGAAGCAGGGCGTGCTTCCGCTCTTCTTCGCCGACCCCGCCGACTACGACAAGGTGAAGGGTGATGATGTCGTCGACGTCGTCAACATCGGGT
>JAERSX010000442.1 GCA_016845285.1 Deltaproteobacteria bacterium
CTCCTGGGAGTGGCTCCAGAGACCTTGGGCTATGTCGCCAACACCTCGAGCGGTGTCTTGACCGTGGCCCACGGTCTGCCCTGGCGGCCAAGGGCGCAGGTGCTGTGCTTCGAGGGGGAGTTCCCCACCAACGTCTTGCCCTGGGTGCGTGCCGCCGAACGGCATGAGCTCGAGGTGCTGCGCCTCCCGCTCGATGGCTTCGGTGACGGGTCCGGTGCTGGACTCGCGCGGGTGGAGGCGGCCTTGCGTGGCGGCAGCGTGCAGCTCGTGGCGGTGTCCGCGGTGCAGTTCCAGACCGGCCTGGCCATGCCCTTGCGCGCCCTGGCCGACCGCGCGCACGCCCACGGTGCCGAGCTCGTCGTGGACGGCATCCAGGCGGTGGGCGCGGGTCCCCTCGATCTCGTGGGGCTGGGCGTGGACTACATGAGCTGCGGCAGCCACAAGTGGCTCATGGGTCTGGAGGGGGGAGCGGTGCTGTACGTGCACCCCGACCGAATCGGTGCCCTGCGCAAGGGCTGGTCGAGCTGGCTGTCGGTCGAAGAGTCGGTGCGCTTCCTGTTCGGGGAGAGCGACCAGCTCCGCTATGACCGACCTGTGCGCGGGCGCGCCGACTTCACCGAGCTGGGTGCCCAGAACACCGTCGGCTACGCAGCGCTCGAGGCCAGCGTGGCCTTGATCGAAGAGGTGGGGCTGACGTCCATCGGTGCCCACCTCCAGGCCTGGCACGATGCTGTGGAGCCTGGGCTGATCAACCTGGGCTTCACCTCTCGTCGAGCCGCCGATCCGGTCGCGAGATCGGGCATCCTGTCGGTGCTGCCTCCGCCGGACGTCGACGTCGCGGTGTTGGCCGGTGCCTTGGCGGAGCTGGGGGTCAGCGTGTCCACCCCCGACGGCCATCTCCGCCTCTCACCGCACTGGCCCAACTCCCTCGCGGAGGGCCAGCTGGTGGTGGACAGCTTCGAGGAGGCCTTGCGCGGCTGACGACTGCCCCGGGACGACCTGCACAGCTTGCACACCCCAGTCGGGGGCGTCGGAGAAGCGGGGTACCCTTCGCCGATGCCACGCTGCCCATGCAAGAGCCGCCGTCAGCTGAAGAGATGCTGCGGGCCGTGGTTGGCGGGACGACCAGCGCCAACGCCAGAACTCCTGATGAGGTCGCGCTTCTCAGCCTATGCCACCGGGCGCACCGAGTACATCCAGGCCACCACCGACCCTTCGGGGCCTCACTGGCAGGACGACGCCACGGCCTGGCAGCGAGAGCTGCATGACTTCTGCACCCGCACACGTTTCCTTGGACTTCGGATCCTGGAGGCTCCGCCACCGGAGGGCGATCACGGCGTGGTCGCCTTCTACGCGACGCTCGAGCGGGACGGCCAGGATGTGAGCTTCGGGGAGCGGAGTCGCTTCCTGTGTCGAGGCGGGCGCTGGCTCTATGTCGACGGGGAGCGGATCTGAAGCCCACGGACAGGGTCGGCCAGGCCGTCTCTGACGGCGCCACCTCACGATCGTGAAGGATAGAGCCGGACTATGTTGACACACTGAAGTTTCAGAAATAAGTGAAAGTTAATGAACGCCCACGAACATGCGGTGCTCGAGCGCCACTTCGTCGAAGAGGTGGGCTTGTTGTTCGAGACCAGCGGTGTGCCCCGCATGTGCGGTCGCATCCTCGGTCGCTTGATGCTGTGCGAGCCGCCTCACCAGAGCTCTGCCGAGCTGGCCGTGTACCTGGGCGCGTCCCGCGGGGCCATCTCGGGGGCCACCCGCCAGCTCATCCAGATGCGCCTGCTGGAGCGCCATCCGGTCCCTGGCTCACGGTCTACCTACTTCGTCATGACCCCTGGCTCCTGGTCGCGCCACATGCACGCCGAGTTCGCCAAGGTGCAGATCTACAAGGACCTGATGGCCCGCGGGATAAAGCTGCTCGCCGACGCCGGCAGGCCGTCCTCCCGAGCGGCCCAGCTCCGTGAAATCCACGACCTCTTCGACTTCATGGAGGCCGAGTTCCCAGCGCTCATCGAGCGCTGGGAAGCCTCCCGGAGGACCTCATGATCCGAGTCATCGCCGTGCTGTTGTTCTGTGGGGCACCAGCCCTGGCTGCAGAGCCCACCCTGGAGCAGCTCCTCGATGCCACCGACGACGTGGCCCGTGGCGAGTCCAGCGAGGTGGTCATCGAGATGCAGGTCAAGACCAAGCGCTACGAGCGGACCATGCGCATGCACGCCTGGTCGCAGGGCGAAGACCACTCGTTGATCAAGATCGAGGCTCCCGCCAAAGACGCCGGCATCACCACCCTGCGCGTGGACGACAACATCTGGAACTACCTGCCCAAGGTGGACCGGGTGGTCAAGGTGCCCGCTGGCATGATGTCGGGCTCGTGGATGGGCTCGCACTTCAGCAACGACGACCTCGTCAACGGCAGCCGCTACAACGAGGACTACACCTCGAAGATGTTGGCGAAGCCCGGCGAGACCTACGGTGACGCTCCCACCGAGAACTACGTGGTCGAGTCCATCCCCAAGCCGGACGCGCCGGTGGTCTGGGGCAAGGTCCACATCGAGGTACGGCCCGATCTGATCCCCGTGCGCGTGGCGTACTACGACGAGGGTGGTGACCTGGCGCGCACCATGACCTTCACCGACATCAAGGAGATGGACGGGGTGATGACACCGGCGGTCATGACCCTCACACCGTCGGGCGACGACGGCGAGTTCACGCGGATCACCTATGTTTCTCTCGACTACGACATCGACATCGACGACTCTTTCTTCACACTCCAGGCCCTGAAGTAGCCATGCGTCTCCTCTTCGCGCTCGCGTGGCGCAACCTTTGGCGCCACAGGCGCCGCTCGCTCATCACCGCTGCGGCCATGAGCATCGGCGTGGGCCTGTGCATGGCCATGATGTCGCTCACCGATGGCATGGGCGGGACCATGGAGCGGGTCATGGTCGACCAGCGCCTGGGTCATGTGCAGCTCCACCACCCCGACTACCCGGGCAAGCGCGTCATGTACGACACGCTCCCCGACGCCATCGTGGCCGAGGTCGAGGGCACGGCGGGGGTGCGGGCCACCAGTGGACGGCTCTTCGGTGGCGCCTTGGTGGGTACCTCCGAGCGGTCCACGGGCGCTCAGCTCGTGGGGGTCGTCGCCGAGCGTGAGCGGGACATGAGCCAGGTCGCCGACCGCATCTCGGACGGCACCTACCTCGGTGACACGCCAGACAAGGGCATCCTGGTGGGGCCGGGCCTCATCGACAAGCTGGGCCTGAGCGTGGGGCAGCAGCTCACCATGATGACCCAGGCCGCCGACGGCTCCATCGGCAACGAGAACTACACGGTGCAGGGCGTCTTCCGCACCGGCGACTCCGCCATGGAGAAGGCCGGCATCTACATGCACCTCTCCGATCTCCAGGAGCTCCTCTTCCTGCCGGGCCAGGTCCACGAG
>JAERSX010000443.1 GCA_016845285.1 Deltaproteobacteria bacterium
GTGGTGGGGCGGGCCGGCTACCCGGGTGGGGGCGACGTGGCCTTTCCAGATGTCAGCAGCACCGAGGTTCGGGAGCGTCTGGCCCGTGGGGAGCAGGTGGATGGTCTGGTGAGCGCGCGAGTCGCTCAGCTGCTTCAGTCGACGATGCCCTGGGGCACGAAGAGCAGCGTCTGATCGAGGGGCTTGGAGCTGTCATCGATGCCGCCGGCGACCAGCACGCCATAGTCCGGGTCCGCGGCCACCATGGGGTAGGCCGTGCGCGTCTCCAGCGAGGCGCTGTCCGAGTTCTCCGTGCAGCCGTCGATGGCGACCGCCTGACCACTCTCGGGATCGAAGATCTCCGCGCAAGCCGTGGCGTAGGAGGAGCCCCAGAGCACGTCGCGGCCCTGGTAGGTGCCACCGGCCACGAAGATGCGACCGTCCGGCAGGGCGGCGGCTCCAAACGCAGCACGCGCATTCAGGAGCTTGTAGTTGTCGGACTGGTCGGTCCAGTCGCGTCCGTTGAACCGGAAGACGTAGGGACTCGCCTCGAAGGTACCCGTCTCGATGTTCTCGCCTACTTCGGCGGTGTAGCCGCCCAGGGCCACCACCTCGCCATCCTCGAGGGTCACCATCTGGAGGTCCATCAGAGGGATCGGAAGATCGTCGACATCCTCGATGTCGCCGTTGATGTTGACCAGGAAGCACTCGGCGGTGATGGTGGTCTGGGTGGTGGACTGCGGGTTTCCGCCACACACCAGGGTGCCATCGGATCCGAGACGGGCCACCGCGCCCCGGTTGAAGGCAGGGTCTGCGTCGCCATCGAGGCCCACATCGCCGAAGGTGTATTCGGCGATGATCTCGCTCTTCGCCGGGTCGAAGACAGCGACGTACTCCCCGAAGCTCCAGTAGGTCGTGCTGCCTTGGGTGTAGGCCTCACCGAGGCCTCCGACGAACACCACGTGTCCGGCGGCGTCTTCCACGGCAAGGTGGTGGGACATGACGCGGCCCAGCTTCTCGTAGCGGCCGTCGAGGATCTCCACCTCGCCGGTCTCAGGATCCCAGAGCGAGAGGGCCTCGGTTCCTGTGGTCAAGCTGAAGAAGTCTGACGCGCCCCCAGCGATGAGGACCTTGCCGGTGTGCTGGTGAGATGCCGTGAGGCGAGTGGCGGTGAAGGCTGCACGGCCGGCCATGTCCTCGTTGAGGGGAGCCAGGATGTCGGGCGCGGTGGAGAAGGCGAGGTCCGAGCCGGGTTCGGAGATGTCGAAGATGGCGATGGAGTCGAGTCCGCCGTCGTCAGAGGTGCTGCCGTTGGAGGTACCCCCGAGCACCGCGAAGCGACCGTCGCCCAAGGCGATGGCCTGTCCGAGCCAGCGCGCCTCGGGCAGGCCGCCGAGGAGCCCCAGCTTGTCGAGCTCGGAGACCAGGACGTTGACATCGACCTCGCCGGTGGAGGCCGTCACGGGTGCCGAGCGACCGAAGGCGATGATGCTGCTCCCCTTTCGGCCCTTGAGCGCCAGCGTGGCCTCGTCGAGGGCCGGCAGGGAGCTCACCTTGGCCGAGTCACCGGAGTCTGTGGAGCCTTCCAGATCGTAGGCGATGGGATCGCCAGCCTGGGGCTCGACGATGAGCTGCAGGGCGTCGAGGCTCTGCAGCAAGCCGGCCTGGTTGGGGGGCACCACCGGTCGCAGGTTGACCTGGTAGTTGGCCACGCCGTCGGTCCCGCCAGTCTCGCTGGTCTCGCCGGTGCAGGCGGTCAGCAGCATCAGACACAGGAGCGGGGCTCGGGTCGACGAACCGGCCACAGTCGCCAGCATTTCCCACCTCTCAAGGGCAGGGTAGGGGCGCCTTCGAGCCACTGTCAAGCAACCCGACGACCCCGTGACTTCCGGGGTAGAGAGCCGGTCGCCTTGCTCGGCGCGGCCTGCTGGGGCACGGTGTGGGGGTGTTGATTCACGGCGAGCTCCTGAGCCACGACACCGATGTGGTGCACGGCTTCAGCTGTCTGGGTCCGGACGGCCGTCCGCTCGACCTGGGCACTGGCGTCCCCACAGGGGCCTGGTCGTGGGTCGCCCGTGAGCTGAGCCTGCCTGGTGCGTCCGTCGCTCGCCTCCACCAGGTCCACGGTGACGCCGTCGCCAGTGTCGACGTGGGGGGTGACGCGGGCATGGCCGACGCGCTGTGGACGGACCAGCCTGGGCTGCTGTTGGCGGTTCGGGTGGCCGACTGTGTGCCCGTGGTGGTGGCTGGTGACGGTCGCGTGGGCGCCATCCATGCCGGCTGGCGTGGTGTGGCCGCGGGGGTCGTACCGGCCGCACTGGCGGCCATGGGAGGGGCGGACCGCGCAGTCGTCGGGCCCTGCATCTGTGTCGAACACTACGAGGTCGGCGAGGAGGTGGTGGCCGGCATCGCGGCGGCCGGCGTGCCCGAAGCCTGCTTCGTGGACCGAGAGCGGGGTCCACGTCCGCATGTGGACCTGCGCGCAGCCGTGGCCTGGCAGCTCGAGTCCAACGGTGTGTCGCGGGTAGAGGTGCTGCCCCACTGCACCTTCTCCGACCCTCGCTTGCCCAGCTACCGACGGGACGGTCCGCGTTCCTGGCGGATGGCGGGGCTCATAGGACTGAAGCCTCGTTGAGCATCCATGACCGCACTGGGATGTTGCTGACGCTGACGTGGCTGCTCGTCGGAGGCGGCTGCGGTGGAGACCCGGTGCTGGATCCGCTCGCGTCTTCCCTCGAGGCCTACGATCGCGGTCGGGAGGCGCTGGAACGCAGCGGGTACACCGACGCCGCGGAGGCCTTTGCCGAGGCGGCACGCCTCGATCCCTCGAGCCCTGAGCTCCTCGCCTGGCAGGGGGCCGCCCTCGAAGGTGCAGGAGAGGATGTCCGTGCCCGCGCCGTCTATGACGCCGGGCTCGAGCGCTTCCCGCGCAGTGTCGATCTGCGCTACAGCCGAGCGGCCCTGGCCGCCCGCACTGGAGACATCGAGACCGCCGGCACCGATCTCCGGTTCATGTATGCACGCGACCTGCTCGATCCCATGG
>JAERSX010000444.1 GCA_016845285.1 Deltaproteobacteria bacterium
CGCAAGGCCCGCCTCGCGCGTCCCCACGACGCGGTCGTCGAGAAGGACATCCTCATCGTGGCGAGCCGGCTGAAGAAGTACATCAACGAGCGCAGCGGCTACAACACCTCGTCCGACGTGCTCGAGGCGCTCAGCGACATCGTGCGCAGTGAGTCCAACCGCGCCATCGACAACGCCCGAGCCGACGGCCGGCGCACCGTCAAGGGCCGGGACTTCAAGTAGGGCGACCCCATGGCCGACCCCATACCCGCGAACCTGGTCCCGGTGGAGGACCTCCCGCCGCTGACCCATCGCTTCCAGCTCGGCAGCGAGCTGAGCGACGTGGAGGAGAGCTTCCTCTACCACCACGGCTTCCTCGTCTACGACCAGGTGGCCTCGGCCGACGAGGTGGCGATGATCTTGGGGGAGCTCGACCAGATCCAGAGCGGCTGGTTGGCCGAGGAGCGGAAGTGGGTCAAGGGCATCCCGGTCTTCTTCGGCCGCGACCCCGATGGCGCACCCTTCGTCCACCGTTTCGCCTTCTCCAGCATGTTCAGCGAGAAGCTCCGTGCCTTCGTGCTCGACAAGCGCTTCGAGCCCGTACGCCGGCTCTCCGGCGACGACGCCCGCGTCGGGCATGACGAGAAAGACGGCGTGGTCGTCAACCGCTACGTCAACGTGCCCGGCTCGGCCTACCCCAAGCTGGGCTGGCACACCGACGGTCTGCGCGACCTCTTCTACCTGCGCATGCCCCAGCGAATGCTGAACGTGGGCCTGCACTTCGATCGGATCACCGCGAGAGACGGCGGCCTCCGCCTCATCCCCGGCTCACACCGCCAGGGCTTCTTCGCCATGTGTTTCCGCAAGCTCTACTTCCTGAGCCACGGAGAAGATCCTGCGGAGATCGCCGTAGAGACCGAGCCGGGCGACCTGACCGTCCACGACGGGCGTCTGTGGCACCGCGTCGCCCAGAGCCCCGACACAGGGTGGGCGAGCCTGCGGCGGAGCATGTACGTGCCGTACCAGACCGGGCCCTACGAGCCGAAGAGCGACGAGGCGAAGACACCGTTCTACCACCACATCGGCCGGTTCCTGAGGGCGCTTCGGACCCGGACCTGAGCCACGCGGGCCGGAGCCGAGCTGGCCCTACCAACCACCCAGCTGACTGCCGTTCAATCGGCCGTCGCGGAGCATGGTTCCCACGGCCTGGAGCGCCGGATGCAGCACACCGTCGTCCTCCCAGAACGGCACCTGGGCGCGCACGGTCTGGCGGAGGGCCTCGATGCCAGGAGCCAGGGTGACGGGCTCGCCCTGCACCGGCTCACCATCGTCGGTCCACGACCGCCCCTGCACCCGCAGATCGAGCCCCTGGGCAGCCAGCAAGGCCTCGATGGCCACGATGTCGGCGACGCACTCGAGCACCCGCAGGGTCGTGCGGGCGGCGATGGGGCCCATGGAGTTGTGGTCTTCGTGGTGCTGCACGGTGGGGATGGTGTCGACGCTGGCCGGGTGGGACAGGGTCTTGCACTCGCTGGCCAGGCTGGCGGCGGTGTACTGCGCCAGCATGAAGCCTGAGTTGAGGCCGGTGCCCGGCACCAGGAAGCTCGGCAGGCCCGGCGTGAGCTGGCCATAGGTGAGGCGGTAGGTGCGGCGCTCGCTGATGGTGGCCACCTGCACCATGGCGATCTTCAGCTGGTCCATGGCCAGCGAGACCCGAGCCCCGTGGATGTTGCCCGCCTCGATCCAGGCGGCGTCGGCTCCCGCCTCACCCACGAAGAGCAGGGGGTTGTCGCTCACCCCGTTGAGCTCGCGCTCCACCACCAGCTCGACATGGTCGAGCACCTCGAGCGCCGCCCCGAGCACGCCCGGCGCGCATCGGATGGAGAAGGCGTCGGGCCTGCGGTTGGTGGACACTTCCTCGCTGCGGGCCAACAAGGCTCGGAGCTGCGCGCCCACGACCTGCGCACCGGGGTGACCACGTGCGGCCAGCGGGCGGGGATCGATGCAGCCGAACTCGGCCCCCACCGTCTCCATGGTCATGGCGCAGGCCGAGACGGCGGCGCGTAGGACCCGACGTGCCCGCACCACGGCGATGGCGGCCAGGGCCGTGGTCAGCGAGACGCCGTTGATGAGCGACAGCGCCTCCTTGCCCGTGGGTGAGAAGGCCGGGAGGCCGGGCTGAGGGCCGGTGTAGCCACAGGCCACCCGGGCGATGTGGGCCATGGGGGCCAGGTCGCCGGCAGCGCCCACGCTCCCTTGAGCGGGCACCGTCGGATGCACGCCCTCGTTGAGCATGGCCACGAGGACCTCGGCGGCCTCGGGTCGGCAGCCGCTGAGGCCCTGGGCGAGCGCCAGGGCGCGGGCAGCCATGGTGGCCCGCACGGCGGGCACGGGCAGCGGGTCGCCCACGCCAGCGCAGTGCGAGAGCACGAAGGCGCGGGCCAGGGCATCGGCGTGGAGGCCCTCGGCCTGTTCGCCCAGCAACCACCTGCGCTTCTGCTCGAGGATGGACGGCCCCTCGGGCGCTGCAGCCACGTTGGCGGCCATGGCCGCCCGAGCCTCCGGAGCCAGCACCACGGGGGCACCATGCGCGATGGCGTGGAGATCGACGCAGCGCATGCGCGCGGCCCCCAGCATGACGCTCGGCGCACTCATGGCGCGGCTCCCACGGCCCAGAGCTCGTGGGTGACCTCGTCGAAGACGCCCTCGCTGATGTCGCGATCCAGGGCAGCGATGACCTCGGCGGGGATGGCGTCGGGACCCAACCCGGAGATGGTCGCCCGCACCAGCTCGCAGGCCTCGCCCGAGCCTGTGCCCAGACGCACCTGCGGACCCTCGGCCTGGCGGAAGGCCAGCGCTCGCGATGCCGCGAAGAGCTCGATGGCCACGACCTTGCGCGCGTTCGACACCACCTCCGCAGCCATTCGGGCCGCCGTGGTGGACATGGCGACGTGGTCTTCCTGATCCTCACAGGTGGGGATGGAGTCCACGGAGCTGGGGTGGCAGAGCAGCTTGTTCTCGCTCACGAGCGCCGCCGCCGAGGCGTGAGGCAACATCATGCCCAGCTCGGGCCGATCGCGGTGGGCGAGGGCCGGGGGCAAGCGCTGCGAGAGGTTGCCGGTCGTCAGCCGGTAGAGGCGACGCTCCGAGAGGCTTGCGATCTCGGAGACCGCGATCTTGAGGACGTCCATGGCGATGCCCACGGGCTCGCCGTGGAACAGGCCCGCGCTGAAGGCCTTGTTGTCGGCCGGGGTCTCGTAGCCGCCCTCGGCGGTGTCGGCGTCGAGCAGGATCACCGGGTTGTCGGTCGCGGCGTTGACCTCGACCTGTACCTGGCCCAGGGCGAAGGCGAGGGCATCGCGGGCAGCCCCCACCACCTGGGGCGTGCACCGCAGCGAGTAGGCGTCCTGCACCTTGCCCGGGACTCGGTCGACCAGGGTGCTGCCCCGCATGAGCGTGCGCAGGTTGGCGGCGGTGGCACGGGCACCCGCGTAGGGGCGGAGGGCGTGCACCGCAGGGTGGAAGGCACGCGTCGCTCCCTCGAGGGCCTCGATGCTCATGGCGGCGGCGAGCTCTGCGGCGAGCACCAGGCGACGGGCGTCGTGGCCGGCGAGGACGGCGAGGGCCGTGGTGAGCTGGGCGCCGTTGGTGAGCGCCAGGCCGTCCTTGGCCTCGAGGCGCAGGCGCGGGATCCGGGCTGCGGCCATGGCATCGGAAGCCGCGCACTCCACACCGTCCACACGCACCCGGCCGTGGTCACCCTCGACGATGGCCAAGGCGAGGTGGGCCAGCGGGGCCAGATCGCCCGAGGAGCCACAGCTTCCCTGGCTGGGCACCAGCGGACAGATGCCCGCGTTGAGCATGGCGAGCAAGGTCTCGACGAGTCGGGGCCGACAGCCGCTCACGCCCTTCGCCAGTGCGTTTGCGCGGAGCAGCATCATCGCGCGCACCACGTCGTCGGGGAGGTCTGGACCCACGCCCGCCGCATGGGACCGCACGAGGTTGGTGCTCAGGCGAGAGGCATCGGCCGCCTGGATGCGGACCCGCGCCAGCGAGCCGAAGCCGGTGTTGACCCCGTAGACGGGGTCAACACCGGCTTCGGCT
>JAERSX010000445.1 GCA_016845285.1 Deltaproteobacteria bacterium
CCTTTCGGTCCCACGACAAGGAGGGGACGTACAGAGCGCCGCCCTTCCAGGGCACGGTCTCGGCCTTCGGATCGAAGTCATAGGCGGCGGCGAGGCTGGGGATCACGCTGTCGTCGTCGTTGGCCAGGGTGCCCAGCAGGCCGGCGGCCAGGCGCCGGGTGGCATCCTGTTCGTGGGTGAGCATGACCGCCAGCAGGGGCTCGGCGCCTCGGGCGAGGACGGCGGGCGCGAGCACGGCCTGGAGGTTGCTGTCGCTCTGCATGGCGGTCAGTGCGCCGGCCACGTCGGTGAGCTCACCCTGGTAGGCCTCGACCTTCTGGCCCAGCGGGCGCTTGAGCGCCGGGTAGCTGCCCACGAGCGGAGCGTAGGCCAGCACGGCGTCCAGCGAGCCGGCCTTGCCGATGAGGGCGGCGGCGGCCCAGGTGCCGATGAGGGTGTGGTCGGAGTCGGCCTCGAGGATGGCGTCGAGGGCCGTCTTCGCGTCTGGGTGATCGATTCGGCCGAGGCCTTGGATGGCCCAGCCGCGGGCGCCCACGTCGGTGGCGTTCAGGGCGACCTCACGCAGGGCCGGGACCGCGTCGGCGCCCATGGCGACGAGGCGCTCGAGGGCTGGCTCGGCGGTGCTGCCGTCGCCCAGGGCCTCGACCAGGCCCACCTGATCGGTGGGCAGCTCCACGCCGGCTGGCAGCGCGGTGGGCTCGTCAGGCTTGGTGAGCGGGGTCTTGGGACCGGTCTGCGTCCCGCTGTCGTCTAGTAGGTCTTCCTTGTCGCCGCAGCTGACGAGGAGGAAGGAGGAAAGCGCGATCCAGCACAGCCTCATGGGCACACTCCGAGCGTGGTCGTGGAGTGTACGCGGAAGTGGTCGCTGGCCTTACACCCTGGCAGAGTGCGGCGTTGTCAGCGGTTCAGATCACGACCTTCTTCTTGCCCATGAACCAGCCCGCCATGCCCACGACGAACACCAAGAGGCCCACGCAGGTACCGGCTCCGCCACCGATGGCGGCTTGGGTGACCACGGAGCCGTTGTAGGCGCCGGTGGGGATGCCGACGAGCGTGGCAACCCCGCCGATGAGCATCAGCGCCCCGAAGCAACCGCAGCCTCCGCCGAGGTAAGAGACGGCTCCGGGCTTCTTGACTACGATCTCGTCGTTCAAGACGACCTCCAGCGGAGGAAGGGTACAGGGTTGCTGCTCCGGGGTCCACTGGCCGCTCCTTCGCCGGTCGGCCTCTCGCATGCCGCCTGCCGAGCGTCAGTCCGACCGACCTCTCCGGGGTCTGTGCCGAGGTGCCTCCCAGGGCCTCGAGGTGACCTACTCCGTGGACATGGAGATGGCGTCGATGTCCAGGGTGCTCCCGGCATCTGCGGCGATGGTGAGTCGGGTGTGGAAGACGGGGCGGGCGCCGTCGCTGGGCGCTGTCGCCGAGACCGTGTGGGCCGTCCAGGTCTCGGTCAGCGAGATGGTCTCGCTGGCGCTGTCCAGCGGGTCTGACCACATGGTCTGGTTGCGGAAGTCGACGGTCAACGTGGCGGTGCCGCTGCCGCGGAGCCACAGGGTGGCAGCCACCGTCTCCCCGTCCCGGGCGGGGTTGGGCTGGTGGGTCTCGGCGCCGTCTTCGAGGCGGAGGAAGGCGCTCCCGTCGTGCGCGTCCTCGTCGGTGATCCGCGCCACACCGTCGTCGTCGAAGTAGCGCCAGCCCCAGCCGCCGAAGGGGGCCACGTCTTCGAAGGAGCCGTTGGCCACGTCTCCATCCTCGCCGAAGCCGGTCATGATCTCCGGCTCCGTGGACTCCCAGCCCAGCGTCGCTTCGAGGTGGGCGATGAGCACCCGGGCCATGCCGGCGTGGTCGGTCTCGGCACCGTGCCACTGCTCGAAGACCCAGGGAAAGGTCTCGATGGAGACGTTGGGATCCCCGTAGTCTGCGACGACCTCCGCGGTGTAGTCGGCGGGCTCGTCGAAGTCCCATCCCCAGCCGTTGAAGACCACGATGTGGGCGTCGGGGTGTGCGGCACGGAGCAGGTCGAGCATGGTGACGTAGCGGTCGCGGATCGTGTCTTCGCTGGCGCCAAAGATGTCGTTGGCCCCGAGGTTCATGACCACCACGTCGGGAACGTACCGATCGAAGTCCCAGCTGTCGGCCTCGGCGTACCAGTCGAGGCGATCGTAGAGACGGGTCATGCCGTCCAAGGTCTCGCCGGACACCGAGATGTTGTGGTAGTCGGCGTCGAAGGCGCGGGCCGTGATGCCGGCCAAGGTGAGATGACAGCCCCAGAAGCGTGTGGGCGACTGGTTGCGTTCGCTCATGAGCGAGTAGCCGGCGAGGTTGGAGTCGCCGTAGAAGGCGATGTGGCGGGACGCCGTGGGCGGAGCCTCCAGGATCCCAGCGCCGTCGATCTCGAAGCTGTCGATCACCAGGCTGGTGCCCACGTAGGTCTCCTTGACCAGCTCGACGGTGTGAGCTCCCTCGTCGAGGTCGGCCACCAGCTCCACGGTCTGTGCTCCGGCGTCGGCCATGAAGTGGCGAGAGCCGTGGTCGTCGCCGTCGACGACGACCCGGAAGCCCTCGCTGCGGTTGCCCACGTCGAGGTGGACGTCCAGGCCGGTCCCCTCGAAGCGGAGGGCCACGCTGCCCCCTTGCCAGCCCAGCGCGGGGGCGGCGGGGTCGGTGAGATCCCAGCGACCCACGTAGCGG
>JAERSX010000446.1 GCA_016845285.1 Deltaproteobacteria bacterium
ATCTGAACCCGACCTTCGCCAATGCGGCCGCACCGGTGCGTGACGTGGCCTTCGCCGAGTCGTGTCGGCCATGGAACGCCGAACAAGAGGGCGTGTACCAGAACCTTCCAAAGGCCCAGTCCGCGATCAAGTGGCCCTGGAAGCTGATCGTCACCCCACACAACCAAAAGACCGAGCTCTACCGTCTCGACACAGACCCCGGCGAGCTCACCAACCTACGGACGCAGGAGCCGGCACAGCTCGAGGCGATGCTGCCGCTGTTGAGTGAGTGGCGGAAGTCGGCGACCCAGGTGGGGACGAAGGATCTACAGAACATCGAGGCGCTGAAGGCGCTGGGGTATGTGGAGTAAGGGGCACCGCAGCCAAGCTGGCTGTACGCCGGTCCACAGAGCACCGCGACAACGGTCTGCGACGGATCCTGACCGTCCCGCTCGGGTACACGTACACGACGCAAGGAGTACGCAGGGTGCTCTGGAATTCGGAGCCCTCAGGCTCTGCCAGGTGCGGCGTCAAGGCCCTCGGGCGTACGAATTGACCACCACGGCACCTTGCTCCTGCCGGGCCGCTTCAGCGGTCGTCCATAGCAACCAATGGGAGTCGCGAGCACTGCCCGCCAGGCAACCTGTCGCCTTGGCACCGTCGTCGAGAGTGTAGCCCGCCAACCCCACGCTTCGCGGCACCTGTCGCAGCAGCTCCCTCGCCGCCGCCGAGGCGTCGCCCGCTGAGGCACTACCGGCGCAGCGCGGCCCCAGCTCTTATCGAACAACGACAATGAATGCCGTCAGACCGGCATCTACCGGTCAACTCTGCACGGTCTGACCAAACAGGCCCACGAGGCTTCCCGCACTCGTCAAGGCAACGGCAAGCCGTGGAAACACGCTGCCCACCATCTCCGTACCATCAGGCATGTCTTCCAATTCCTGCAGTTCGTCGTAATCACCAATACGAACGAAGACCGCTGAATGTAGCTCATCATGGGCCGCAAACCACGCCATCAATTCTCGCCACGGGCTGAGGGCCTCTTGGACCTCGTCGTCGTCTTCATCTTCCAGGTCTTGAAGAACCTCACTCCACCAGGTTCCCCCTTCCACGAGTGGCTCCACGGTGATGGTCGCGAGGGGGAAGATGGTTCCAGCGAAGTGTGCTCGGATCAACGCTTCATCGATTTTCTCGACAGCTGCAGCATCTGATGCGGTCACGACATAAAAACCAGAGAAGCCATCCCCTGACTCGGACCCCATTCCGACGTCTGTGCCGTCCATGATATCGCGAGCTTCCCCAGCCAAGGCCTTGCACCTGGCAAGCTCGGACTCGAACACTGTGTGTGTGGCCTCAGCACCTGCCCGCCCGATGAAGCCGCTCTCGTATGCGACTATGTTCTTCGACAGAATGTTACAGGGCCATTCTTCGTCTTCATCGCCGACCTCATAGTTGTCTGCACACACTGAAAGGATGTTCGTGCGCTCTTCATCCGCTTCAGAAAAGCTGGTGGTCCGTCCGGGCATGAGTGCATCCTGTTGGAAAAATAAAACACTTGACCTACCGAGTGTGGCCTATGTATCTACACCTTCCAGCGCAACAGGGAAAGAGCCGGTTTCATCAGCAGCTCGAGGCCTGAGGGGCCAGCCCCATCAACCACAGACCCACCACTACCGGGCGTCATAGGTCGATGGCCAACTGCCCGGCGATGGGTTGGCATGCCAGACTCGGGGGAGGACGCCCCCCCCCTCATGGTGGACGGCGGAGCAGCGGCACGGGCTCAGCCATCCGACGGGAGCGGAGGCGGATCGTTGGGGTTGCCATTGACCGCGTGTACCTCGATCGCAGCACGCTCGCCTTCATGCAGCGCTCCAACCACGGTCGAGGGGTGGGTGTGATGAGTGCCCTCCCCAGCGAAGAAGATCCGATCGTCGGCCACAGGCACCTGAAGGTCTCGCCGCTTGCTCTCGGCGGACGAGCTGTAGGTTCCCACCATGGGATACGAATAGGCGCCGAGCGTATACGGCTCTGAGCCCCAGTTCTGTACGATTCCCTCTATGTAGTTCGCCGATGCTTCGTCGGGGGCCTGAGGAAGAGTCGCGTCCAGGTCAGCCAGGATGGCCTCGATGATGGCCTCATCTCCTGCTGCACCACCGCCCGCCGCGTCGGCAAGGCCGATGAGCGTGGTGGCATTGTCGCCCATGGGGTAACACATGAGAATGTGCGACTCGGTCCCAACCTTGTAGTCGCTCGGTGTCCAACAGAACCCGCTCAGCCCTTCGCTCACCAAGCGGGCCATCTCGACATCCTCGGTTTCCCACCAGGCAGAGCCGAACCGTAGCGCCACCTTCAAGCCCATGTCTATCCCAATTCCATTGTACGCATCCACGGTAGCTGCGGGCAGCTCTGGGGTGAAGTCGATCATCTCGGCTTGCAGCACGCCTATCGAGACCGTGACGATGACCTGCCGGGCCAGATGTTGATCGCCGTGAACATCGGAGACGATGACGTCGTCACCGCTGGTGTCGATCGCGATGACAGGGCTGTCCAGCAACAGGTCGGACTGCGCCACGACATCGTCCCACCAGACGGTCTCCAGCGCATCCGAGTAGCCAAGATCCTTGTCACCGATTGCCCGTATTCCTCCTGATAGATCCCACATCGAATCTTGCAAGGCGAGGCTGCGTGCTCCGAGCTTGTCGAGGTTGGTGGCGAAGGTACCGCCCGCGAAGCCCTCGTCATAGAGGTGATAGGCCCGATGGCCCGAGTCGACACCATACTGATCGAACACATCATCGGCTAGCGAAGACTCGGGGTCTTCATGTTGTTCAGGACGCCAGTACCAATTGGTGAACTGGCCGAATGTCGCCACATCAGCATCGTCATCACAGTCAACAAGAGCCTCGCTCTCGAACCAACAGGTGTTCGCACCTTGATCCATTGAGTACACATTGCTACCCGTGAAGGCCGCCACGTAGACGGAGTCACCGAACTCACCCGTGATGGCGGGCCATACGGGGTTGTCGCCGGCCGCGAGATAGTGCTCTTCAGCGCCCAACTCTACGCGCATGTCTCCCAAGGTCGCGCTCTTCACCCGTCCGCCGATGCGATCCTTGGCTTCGATCAACAAGACGTCGTAGCCCTCGCCAATCAACGTTCGTGCAGCGTACAAGCCCGCGCTGCCAGCCCCGACCACCACCACATCGTGAGTCGTGGTCTGGACGGGTGTAGACCCACCAGGACTCGACGGGCTCTCGCCGTCTCCAGTACAGGCTGCTGGCAACACGAAGAGGCAGCCACGAAGGCAATTTTTGTAGAACGAGCCCATGTCACGTCGGAGACGACACCACTGTGTCATGCACAGACCGTAGCATAGCCTCAGACCCGAGATGCGGGTTCGGCCACCGGTGGGACGGTGGAGCTCCTCTCCCCTGGGTTGGTAAGGTGCGCCCCGGCTACTCAACCAGGCGTTGGGGCTCTCGCGTGCTCCGTGGCCCGCCGGGAACATTCGCCGACCAACGATGGGCTTCGTGAAAAGTGCCATCAACCCTGATAGACCGTCGGCGGCGGAAGTCCTCGCTCGCACCTTTCTCCCGCGATACCCCACACCAAGAGCGACGACTTTACCCAGGAGACTCCCCATGCCCCAATGGCCGGAGATCAGCGACGACCCGTTGTACCAATTGCTCCACAACGAGGACATCAAGCAATTCAACCAGGAGAGGCGCTTTCTGGACAAGAGCAGGCTGAGGGGCATGTACTACCGCGGCCTCGACCTGAGAGAGCTGAACGCCGATGGCCTGGACTTCAGCAACGCATACTTCCGCAATGCCGATCTGCGAGGGGTGGACTTTCGCAACACCAACCTCGAGGGCGCGAGCATGGCGTCGGCCAACATCTCGGGCTGCTACTTTCCGGCGGCCCTCGACGCCGCAGAGATTCGGATGTCCCTCGAATTGGGAACCCGCCTTCGCTACTCGACGAGCAAGTAGTCCACGGCGACCTGCCTGATCCCTCGCCCCACCGCCAGCGACCGTGCAGCGGGCAGGACACCTCACGCGCGCCGCCTGGCACCCGCACGGCCGGGTAGGGCTGGCACTGTCGAGGGACCCGGTGTGGTCGCCTGGTCAAGAGTCACTGCGGACGACCGTCTGGTCCTGGGGATACCCGAACCACCAAGACGCCCGCCGTCGGTGACCGGCGAGCGTGTGGTTTGAACCGGGCGGCTGTGTCAGTAGTCGAACCCGTGGCTGTTCTCGGTCGACGCAACAGAGTCCGATTCTTCGATGGCATCAAACAGGTCTGGATTGATGGCCGCGTACATGGAGTACTCCAACGCTTCCACGGTGATCTCACCCAGTTCAATCTCAACCGTGTAGTCGCCGTCGAGAAGCGCAGCCGTGCAGGTCTCGGTCTCTTCATCGTAGCCGACGCTGAAGTCTTCAGCCGACAGGACGTCTCCATCCACCGTCAGTTCGCAATCGTCGGCAGAGAGCTTCACCAAGGTGTCCACCACAACCTCATCGTCAATCTGTGCGTAGTAGTGAACTTCAGTGTCGCCATATTGCCCGACCTGTGCGGTCAAGTCTCCCGACTCCAGAGAGACAACGGCAGTGGCTTCGCCAACCGTATTGTCTCTTGTGTCATCATGGTCATCGACCTTAAGGGACGCTGAATCGACCATCCCTTCAGCTGAGGCAGCAGCCTGGTTGTAGCCGTCAGGGTCGTCCTCGGCAGCTGCCTGGGCGAGTGCTTCCACCCAGATCCAACTGTACCTCCATTGGGAGGTGACATCAGGATCACCTGACTGTGAAAAAGCGTCGTCTCCATCACCTTTGAACTTTACACGATACGCGTCATCAGCGCCTCCGGACCCGAAGAGGCCTTCGGCAGCGCTGGCGCTGCCCATTGCGGAGCCACAGGGCACATTCACGTTCTCACCAAGCTCCATGTGAGCGTAACTAAAGCCGGAATCGGCATCACCCTCTTCCCAACTACAATCATTCACTCCAGCGATTTTGATCGCAACGGCTGCCTTCACGTGGTCTGATTCAGCAACGATCAAATCAGCGGTGAGGCCCACCACGAAGAGGCTGACGGCGAGGGCTCCCCCTCCGCCAGCTTTCTGGACTTCTTCCTCGGCATGAGCCATGGACGAACTCGCTGCAAGGAGGCCCGTCAAGGCCAGAGCCGCTGCGGTTGTGCCAATCCTCGAAGGAGTGTGTGGGCGAGAGGAAATGAGTGAGAGGGCCCGGAGAGTCATTGGTCTTGTCCTTGTTGAGGTACACCAACAACCTACGGTCCTATTGGGCTGCTCCCAAGGGCCAGGAGGCCCGGTAGCGTAATCAAATTGAATACACCCACCGCGCCAGAGAAGCGTTCCGACACCCCGGCCCCATCCCACAAAGACCTAGTCAAACACCCGGTTCAGAGATCTTCTCCAGCCATTCTTGCGCCTGATTCTCGCTCCGAGTCACTCAAGGCACCGTCCCCATCCCGGTCTTCATACAGGCCCGAGGCGTGCTCGATCTCGTCCATCACCGCTACACACACGGTTGTGCTGGCACACTCGCTCGACCGAACGGTCAGCGAAGATCCATCCTCGATGCCGAGCCGGTCCTCATCTAGAAAGCCCGGTGTGCCCACTTCGAGCCACCAGCCCAAGTCTGCCAAGCTGGCGGCATCCTCTGTCGACAGCACCACCCGATACACCGGCACCTCCAGGGCCGCTTCTCCTCCCGACTCACCCTGCACCTCCAACACAACCGAGTCTTCCACGCTGATCACCAACCCACACCAGTCTCCCTCGGGCAAGGTCAGCTCGTCTTCCCCATCCCATGTCCACGACGTAGGCGCCTCGAAGAGCGTAGACGCCCCGTCCTCGCAGTCCAAGACAGCTGCCTGCGCAATGGGTACCACGGGTGGGGTGGTGCTGGAGGTCGACGGAGCCAGCGCGGCCACCATCGAGCTCGGCGGGTTGCCCACCACGATGATGTCATCCTTGCCGTCGCCCGAGACGCAACCACACAGCGCATAGCCAGCCAAGGCAACCAGATTGGTCTGCGGTCTCATCAGAGGCCTCTCAGCGGCTTCGAGTCACGGGAAAGGCGGTCAGAGCAAATTGGTAGACCTCTTTGGGCTCTGTGCCCTGGCTGAACCCCGCCATCTCTTCGAGGACCTGCAACATGCGCCTCTTCATTTCTGGAAATTCGTCCGGATCCATCGCCACGGTAAAGCCGAGCGTCTGGCGTTCGTCGGCGGGAACCTCCAGGATTGCCGTCCTCGCTGACTCCAGTGCGCTCAGGTGGTACTGAATGGAGGCGCTGGGCACCACCTCCAGGTCGGTGGCCATGGCCGGTGTCGCCACCTTCACCTGACCGTCGGTCTCCACGAGAGCGCCGAGAGACTGGAGCGCCTCCACAGCCATCTCCACCTGTTCGACCGTCACCTCGGAGCGAAAACGGGCAGCGATGTGGGCGGGGTCCAAGGAAAAGTCCGGCGTGCGCGCCATCTCCATGAATCGCCGCCACCACCGGGTCGCTCAACACCTGCAGTGTCGCCGCTTCCAGTGGCTGCGCTTCTCGGAAGCGCTTGGTCTGTAGCACCGCCCGCATCGCCTCTGCCCGCCGAGACGGGGTGCCGCCCTGATCGGCCTCGATGAGCAAACGAAAGAACCGTCGCTCATCAGGCGCAAGCTGCATTGCGTTGACGAAACCCTCCGTGGAGATGTCCGTCAGGTTGCGAGTTCCGGCAATCACATGCTTGAGCAAGCTCGGGTTTCCATGCCCGGCCTTGCGTGCGAAGAGCCGGTGACTGTATCGAGGATTCTCCGCCTTCCGCCAGTCAAACCAGGCCGCGAGATAAGACCGATAGCTCAGAAATTCGAAGACATCGGGGCGAGAGACGGTCACGCCGGCACGATATCATCCCGTGTGGACCTGCTCAGGTGGTGTGACCGCTCGACAAGGTAGACCAACCCATTCACATGCTGGTGATGGGCTCGCTGAGCGGTGGGAGCAGACGAGCGGCCCCACACCTCTCGACGGTGTGCCGTCCACAGAGCGGGGACGGCCCCGAGACCCTCAGCCCACCGCCCCGCCGGGCCCCGTGAAGTCCTGGCCCTCCCGTGCGCGGAGCCACTCCTCGACCAGCTCGACCCGCTGGCTCTCCTGCTCCTCCCACTCGGCGTGTCGGCCCGAGCTCCACGGGTGGGGGTTCTCCCGGACGAAGGCACCGTTGCGATGCTGCTCGCTCTGGAGGTGTCGCGGCAGCATGCCGTTGGGGTACTCCTGGGCGGAGTACTCGACCCGCCCATGGAGCTGGGACTGGGCGAGCAGGCGAGCATGATCCTGGCGCCCTCTCTCGTGGGCGAGCTGACGCCTCCGCTCTTCCTGCAGCTCGGCGATCTTGTCGCGTAGGAATTCCTCGCCTTCCTCCACGAGCTGCTGCACCCGGTCGGCCGTGGGCACGTCCACCTCGAGCTGTCGCTGCTGCATGACCTGATCAGAGCCGCCAGGAGTGGAGCCGAGCCCTGTGGCCGCCTGGTCGAGCAGCTGCCCTCGGCCGATCTCGGCGAGCTGGTGCTCCCGGAAGTTGAAGGCGCGCATGGAGGAGTCGGCCCCCTGCCCGAGTGCATCGGCCTGGGCGTTGAGATGGGCCGCGCCCGCGTTGCGGTAGACCTCCCGCAGCTCCCACAGCGCCTCGAGCACGATGGCCGCTCCCCAGCCGGCACCCGCGAGGCGATCCACGAGCTGGGCGAACTCCATGTCGACGGCCCCGCTGTCGCCGCCAGACCAGAAGGTCGCGAGGCGGTCGGACAGGTCGAAGGCATCGTCGAGCGCGCTGCCGATGGCCCACCCGATGCTGAAGACCTGGCCCCACGGGCCGCACTGGGCGATGGCTGTGGCGACGATGTTGGTGGCAGCCAGCTGTGACTCGAGGGAGTTCATGTTGCCGCCCTCGTCGACCAGGATCGTCGCGAGGTCCATGGTGGTGCCGAGCACGTCGAGGCCGGTGCCGACCTGGCCCAGGGCGCCCGACGAGGGCATGTCTCCGAGGCCGGACATCAATGCTTGGGGCTCCACCAGGCCCCCGAACACCTGCTGCACCTCGAGAGCGTTGCGCCCGGTCTCCACAGTCGACAGCCCGGTGACCATCTGCCCCATCGCCCCCAGAGGGTCCGCTCCCTGTGCCTCCCCGGGCCCGACCTCCTCGGCGATGCGCTGCCGCAGGGCGTCGTTTCCGATCAGATCGTGCTCCTCGATGGACTGCTGAGGCGCCCGGACCCGAGGCTGGCCTCGCCGGCCAGTGGGGGTGGGCGTCTGGAAGTCTCGAGACATCACGCCTCCGCGGGCCGCCGATCGACCCGAGCCGATCATAGCCGATCCCTCGACCGAGCATGACGCATTGACCACCACGAAACTATTCAATGCTCAAGAGTTACCCCCAGGACGGCATCCTGGGACATCGCTCGGCGCCGTCTCTCCTCGAGCCCCGATGAGACGGTCTTCAACTACGTTTCACATCAGGTCCCAGTCGGGCACATGCTCGCCCTCTAAACCGTTCCCATGATCCGACGTCGACCCACCCGATGGCTCATCCTCCTCTGCGGGGTGCTGCTCACTCCTTCCATGGCCCACGCCGCCTGTATGCCTTCGTTGGGTACGCCCGTAGAGCTAATCGCCGGCATGTTCAGCTGGCTGCTGGCCATCACCCACCTCCTCTGGCTTCCGCCGATGCTGGCGCTGCCCATCGCACTCATCGTCCCGAGGCGCTGGCCCGCCGTCCTGGCGTGCATGGCCATCAGCTTTGTCAGCTTCATCCCCACCGAGATCGTCATGGTCGGTCTCTACACCGGCGAATTCGACGTCTGGGCCACCATCTTCGCTCCATTGATGCTCGGCGGCCCCAACGCCTGGCAGTTCATCGCGGCGCTGTGCAGCACGCTGTTGGTGTTCATCACGGTACAAGTGGTGGTGGGAGTACTCATCAGGCGACGCAGGCGTGCCTGAGCTGGGACCGCCCGCCGCGACCACTGGCTAGGGCTCGGCGCCTGACTCCCGCTGGGAACGGGCCCGCACGGCGGTGTCCGAAAAGTCCGAGAACACGCCATCTACCCCTGCATCGAAGTAGTCTTTCAGCTCAGCCACGGGGTCACCCGCATAGCTGGACGCGAGGTACCGGGGCTCGTCTCGGAAGGTGTACACGTGGACGAGGAGCCCCGCAGCGTGAGCTTCGTTGACGAGCTCAGGGCTCACGGCGCCGACACCAGACACGGCCTCTGTCAGGAGGCTGCTCTTGTGGATGCCGATGCCGTCCGCATAGGTGGCGACGGAGGCGAGGTCCTTCGGTAGGTCACCGGGCCTGAGCAATTGGACCAGCCTTAGGTTGGTCTTCTTGTCCAGCTCGCGCAGGTTGGCCTCTTCAAAGCTCTGGATGAACACCGGGGCATCTGCTGACTGGTACCCGTGGTCGGTCAGCTGCTCCAGCAGCGGCTCCTCCAAGGAGAGCCCGATCTCATCGAAGTATCCAGGATGCTTGGTCTCCGGGTAGACACCGATTCTGCGACCGCTCTGCACCTCGAGGGTCTTCACCAGGTCGAGGACTTCCTGAAACGTGGGGATGGCGTAGAGGTCATCATGCTCTGAGCTGCGCGTGTCGAGGACCTGGCGGGCGCGTAGGCTCTTGACCTCGGCAAGGCTGAAGTCCTCAGAGAACCAACCCGAGACAGATCTGCCCTCGATGACCCGCGTCGTGCGGCGGTCTGGGAACACCTCGGCGACGTTGGTCGAGCCACCCAGCTCGTGTTCGTGGCGTGCGACGAGGTGTCCGTCGCGTGTGATCACCAGATCTGGCTCGATGTAGTCCGCCCCCATCTCCACAGCGCGCTGGTAGCCGGCGAGTGTGTGCTCGGGCAGGTAGCCCGGTGCACCTCGATGACCGATGATGAGGGGATGCCCGAATGACGTCGACAGCTCTGCCGTCGAGGGCGACCCGACTGGCGTCGCTGGCGTCACAGGGGGGCCTGCACATGCGAGCAGGAGCAAGAACGACATCGGGATCTCCGTGCTCCAGGCGCAAGCCGTGTGCGTAAGCGACGCCCCGGTGTCCGTCGACAGGGTGTCACAGCTCAACACACACCCATCGCCAGCATCCCCGCATAAATGTCCGTTGTCGCTTGAATCCCGTCTCACCCCATGTACAGTTACCGGGTCTCCACACAACCGTATTCGCGTGCCCCACACGCACCCGAAGGAACCATACCCATGATCCGACACGCACTGCTCGCACTGCTCGCACTGACCGCCTGCAACAACACCACCCCCGACACAGGCAGCGCCGCCGGCGACGACACCGCCACCGGCACCGGCGACGACACCGGCGACGACATCGAGACCATCACCTTTACCTTCCAGCTCTTGGAATTCCTGTCCGGTGATCCCGTCGCGGGGGTCGCGCTCACCGTCGGGGACGACACCTACACCTCCGACGACGACGGCATCGCCGAGATGGCGCTGCCCAGCGAGTCCTACGTCCAGATCGATGCGACGCACGATGGGTTCCCCGCCGCCCACTACTATCGCTACGTCGGGTCCGTGGACTGGGGCACAGACCGGTACTATCCCTCCGATGCCACCCTCGAGCTGATGGCCGGCATGCTCGGCCTGACACCCGACACCTCGAAGGGTCAGGTCCTGGGCATCACACCCCTGGTTTGCGATCCTACGGACGCCACGAGTTGCTATTTCCTCGAAGGTCTCGCGATCACGCTGGATCTTGGCTACCAAGTGGCTCTGGCCGAAGACTCGTCGCAGGCAACGGGCTTCAGCGTGACCAACGAGTCCATGGGGGGGTCCGTGTTGTTCGTGAACGTCGACCCGGGCACCGTCAACGCAACACTCACCCCGCCCAGTGGCTACAGCTGCGACTACATGCCTCCCGAGGTCGAGGTGGTCGCCTCGCACTACCACGAGGTCACTGTGTTCTGCAGTGAGGACTGAGCCCCAGGTCGCTCGCGTCCGATCCCCGTGTAATGTAGGGTAGCCTTGCTTTTTTCGAGCTCCCTGCAACCCACGGATGGCCTTGCGACCCTCTCTACTCGCGGTCATCACCACACTCGGGGCCTGGCTCATCCTCGGCTGTGGCGGTCTTGGCGGCGACGGCTCTTCCTCTTCGGGTGAAGCCGGGGAAGCCCCAGCGCTGGCCATCGAGCTCATCGACCTGCAGCTCTTCCATCCCTACTCCGAGACCCGGAGCATGCGGGGGCTCGCGGGCGATGGCCGAGTCTTCGAGGACACCGAGGCCGCATCCTTTGGCGTCGGTGTCCTCGCCGTGGCCACCAACCAGACCGCCGAGCTGCTCGAGCCCTCCGACTTCCGGGGCAGGCTGCGGTTCCACCTCTCCGACGGGCGCGTGGTGGGCTGTGACTACGAAGGCGAGAAGAAGGGCGACGTCCTCTTCCACTACTCAGAGACCATCCCCGTCGGGCCAGGAGGCAGCTGGGTCGACGAATCCGACGATGTCGAAGAGGCCGTGTGGCGGCCTGGCGAGAAGATCCGCGTGGTGGCCCGTCAGAATTGCGGGCCGGCCTACCTGCCCGATGTGGGGGTCGAGTCGGTCAGCGTCGCCATCTCGGTGACGGCCCACGTGGCGGCCGACGGTCCCGAGCGCAGCTCCGAAGAGCTGCAGATCACCCTCCCCTCCGACGCCCTGACCTAGCGGCGAATCACGCTTCCCGACGGCAGCGAGGGCTACCTCTCCGGTGACGTCGTGATGCCCCTGGGCACCAACCTCGACGAGCGGCTGGGGCTGGCTGAGTTCGGCCTCCGGGCAGACTCGGTGTCCAGCGCAGGTGAGCTTCCCGATGTTTCCCCTGAGCTGAGTGGGTCCATCGACGGCCTCGACTACCGCATCGAGGTGGGGATCGAGTCCTGGGCAGAGGCCGGCTTGGTGAAGGGCACCCGATGGGTCGAGGCCAACCTCGTGCTGTCCCATACATCCACCGCCAACGAAGACATCCTCGCCTTCCGGTCACTGACCCGAGAGCTGAGCGCCCTCGAGCACGCGGTCGGGATGATGGACGAGTCCGATCCCACCCTGAGCGAGCGACAGCGCGAGCTGCGCCAGCTGCAGGGGCGCTATCGCAGCGCGCTGAGCCGGGAGACCCGGCGGGTTCAGCGGGCGCTGAGCTGCGACCGGATCGAGCTGATCACCAACAAGGACACCCACCGGACCAACCATGACTACTCCTGGCTCAGGGAGCAGTGTGGCCAGGCCGCGGTCACACCCGAGCTCCGGGTGCCCATCGGCTACCAGATCGAACGCTATGAGTACCCCACCGCCCTGCAGTGGTGCGTCAAGGAGGCCGACTGCGTGGGTGAGTGTGTCTGCTACGTGCGGCGCCGTCCCATCGCGTCGAAGGCCTTGATGGCACCGGCCCCCGAGCCCGTGGCAGTCCCCGAGCTCGGTGCTGCCGGCGCTCCCCAGGAAGGTGCTGCCGGCGCTCCCCAGGAAGAGGGCGCTGCTGGAGCTGCACAGTGAGACGGTCGGTTCTCCACCTGCAGTCGACGGTCGCTCGTAGAGCTGCACTGGTGGGCTGGCTGGCCATCGGGCCCGGGCTGGCCATCGCCCCGAGCTCGGCCCACGCAACGGAAGATCCGGTCGACGTGGCCGAGACGACCCAGGAGCGGATCGCCCTCATCGAGACGCTGACTCAGGAGCTCGACACCCTCATCGAGCAGCTCGAAGGCCTGGCCCTGGGGAGCGAAGAGGAGGCTGTCGGCGTCCTGACCGACGATGCCCGTGTCGAGGCCAAGCCGCCCGAGCAAGAGGTCCAGACGAGCCTGCGGGACGATGCCCGGCTGGAGGTCGAGCGTGCCGCCAGCCGTAGGGAGGCCGCAGAGCACCCCGTGCTCACCGAGCTCAGCGATGATCAGCTCCATACCGTCGAGTCGTTGGCCTCCTCGATGCTCGAGGAGCGCTTCGACGAGCTGCAGGAAGTGTTGGTCGTCTACGAGATCGTCGAGAAGCCGGCACCAGCCCGAGCCTGCAACCACGGCACCTACGACTACGACTACGACTACGACTACTACGACTCGAGCCAGAACTATGAAAACTGCAGGGACCAGTGCTGGTCGCTGCGGTACGCATGCCAAGCGCAATGCGAGGGACTGCCCTCGGGAATGTGGGACGACCCATACAACGACTGTAGGACTCAGTGCGGGTATGCCCAAACAGCCTGCGAAAACAGCTGCTGAACCGAGCATGAAGGGTGTGAGCATGAGCGGGCCTGGCTGACACAGGCTGACACCACATTGTGTCTCGTCACATCGCTACGCTGACTTCAGCCGAAGGGTGACCCAGTGCCCTCCGGCGGGGAGTCATGCGTCGACCGCGGTCACCCACGCCGGCGTGATCCTCCCCAACTCAGTCGGATCGGTGATCGGAACGGTCTGGGGCATCGTTCGTGTGGGAAGTGGCGATGGAAGCGGGCAGCATGCCGTCTCCGCTCTCGACCAGGATCTGCCCACAGTCGGCATTGTGTCCGGCGATCAGGCGGGAGAACCCATCGCGGGAGATCCCTCGCTGCTGCTCGATTCGACGAGCTATGAGCGCGCAGGCTGGGATCTCGACACGGTCTGGCATCCCCCGACGGAAACATCGGTGCCGACCCTGCGGTGAGCATCGTCGGAGCACAGCCTTGGTGCTGCTGACGATCTCGGTGGACATGGGCTACGCTCTCCGCGTGTCCTTGATTCTCCAGCTCGACCACAGCCAGGTGGACCTGGGAGCTGGCTCGGTTCATCGGGATGGGGCCACCATCACGCTCACGGACGCCGAGACCCGGCTTCTCGCCTATCTTGCGGAGCGCGTGGGGGAGGACATCCCACGTTCTGATCTCCTCCAGCATGTGTGGGGGTACAGCCCCCGTGTCCGGAGTCGCGCCGTCGATCAGACGATCAAGCGCCTGCGCCCCAAGCTAGAGCCAGACCCGAGCCAGCCGCGCTACCTCATCAGCGTCTACGGGGTCGGCTACCGGCTTCGACTTCCCATCCCACAGGCCCGTCCGCCCACGCTGGTCACCCCGGGTCGGATTCCTCGCCTGCGCACTCCCCTGCACGGTCGGGACGCCGAGCGCAACGGCCTGATGACGGCGCTGACCACGGACGAGGTGATCGTCCTCACCGGCCCTCCAGGCTCTGGAAAGAGCCAGCTTGCCCTCGCGGTGGCCAGAGAGTGGCAGTCACGCCACGCGCCCCCGGGTGGCGTGTGGGTGGTCCCGTGCGCCCCCTGCACCGACACCGGGGAGGTCCTCTCCGCACTGGTCTCCACCGCCGCCATCCAGATCGATGACGCCCCCACCATCGAGACGGTGGGGGAGCGTCTCGCCGGGCGGGGCGATGCACTGCTGGTGCTCGATGACTGTGAACACATCGAAGGCCTCGGTGCCATCGTGGCGGCGCTCGCCACCCTGTCCGGCGTGCGGTGGCTCCTCACGAGTCGCCGGTTGGTGGCCGCGGACGGTACCCACGTCAGGCTGGCGCGCCTCTCCGACGACGCGGCGCATGCGATCTTCGCCGATCGTGTGCGTGAGGTGCGGGGAAGCGCGGACCTGCTGGAGGCAGACTGCCGCGCCCTCGTCCAGATGTTGGACTGCAATCCCCTCGCCATCGGGCTGGCGGCGACCCGAACCAAGCTCCTGTCACCGCGCGAGCTGATGCGACGCTTCGGGCAGGATCCGAGCCTGTTGAGCGCGTCCAGTGCACCCATGGGCTCCAGGCACACCACGCTACAGCGTGCGCTGGCCGGGTCCTGGAGTCTTCTCTCCCAGACAGAGCGGCAACACCTTGCCGCGCTGGCCGCATTCTCTGGCTCCTTCAGGCTCGAAGCGGCCGAGCATGTGGTGGGCGGGGGCTCTCTGGATCCGCTCCAGGTGCTGTGTGACCACTCCCTCATCGAGGTCCATCATGGGCGGGACGGGGTGTCCTTCACCTTGCCCGTCTTGGTGCGTGCGTACGCCCTCAGGCAGGCCCCGGAGGAAGCCGCTGACGGTCTCTCGCGGCTGACCGAGTACCTGGCGGCGGCGCTCCACACCACCCTGTACACGCCCTCCAGCTTCACCTGGGACATCGCCCGTCCGCTGGTCTGTCACCGTGCCGATCTGCGGAGGGCGATCCGCGCCTGCACCAACCCTCACACCGGCGTCCAGCTGTCGCTGGTGCTCGCAGAGGTCCTTCGTCTGCAGGGCGATGCCTACGGCCGAGGGCAGGTGCTCCGACAGGCGCGTGCACGCTTCGGCGAGCCCACAGATCCAGATCTCGCCCTGTTGCTACACACCGCCACGGCAAACCTCCCCATGGACAAGGCGGCACGACGCGCCCGTCTGGCCGCCCTCGAGCCACTCGCCGCGCGCTGCAACGACATCGCCGCCCCCTTCCACTGGCTGACCTCTGCCGGGACAGCCTCCGTACCGGAGGTCGAGGGAGCACAGCACTCAGCGGCCGCCGTCGTGCAGCTCGCCACTGGGCGAGGGGAGCCCCTGTGGCTGGCCGCGGCCTGGCTCCATCACGGTCGCATGTACGGCATGGTCGGTGACCTGGGTCGTGCTGCCGAGAGCTTTGCCCATGGCCTCGCCTTGTGCGCTGACCGGGGTGTCCCGGGCCTGCACGCCTATGCCCTCTATGGTGCCGGCTATGTCGGGCTGGAGCGGCTGGAGACAGCAGCAGCCCGACGTTTCTTCGTCGAGGCCCGAGACCTGCTGGACGAGCACGGGGACGCACGCGCCCAGATGCTCGTGGCGATGGTGGGGATCGTGTCGCTGGTAGACAACCGGCTGGACGACGCAGAGCGGGAATTCATGACCGCTGCCGTGTACACCGACGAGCATGCTGGTGGCTGGAGCCTCGAGGACGCGCTCCTGTTGGGCTTTCTCGCGCTGCTCCGGGGCGATCTGCAGCTGGCCAGCGAGCGCTTCGGTGGCTGTGTCGACCATGGACGCCGCTGGGGTTCAGGAGCAGGCGTCGCCTCAGCTCTCCTGGCAGCCACCCGGGTGAGCCGAGGCGAAGACCCAACCCAGGTGACCCATCTCCTCGACGAAGCACCAGCCTGGCGTGCCCCAGTGGTAGCAGCGCGGGCCTACCTCGAGCACGTGAGTGGACAGGGTCGGGTGGAGGATCTCGAATTCGACAGCCCGAGCGGTCTCGAGAATCACTTTGCACGCAGGTTTCTGGACATCTGGCTCTCGTGTGGGGAGCCGAGGTCCACGTCCGAGCCGTGAGGAACACCTGTCGGTGCACAGCCCCATCCGCCCTGCGTCCGGGGGCAGCCGGACAGCACGGTTGAGCCAGCGCTCTCCACCCTCACTGAACCGCTCTGCTGGACGTGGTTCGTTCCGAAGCCGGTAGAGTCCGGGGATGCCAGCGGAGCAGAACCCCCCGAATCCGCTCGAACCCCGGTCCATTGGATCTGTGGGCCGCAGCGCTCAGGTGACCCTCCTGCTGACAGCGAGCGTCGGACTCGTGGCGATGGTCCCGTGCTTCGGCATCTTCAACTGGCTGGTGGCGCCCCTCAGCCTGGTCCCCGTGATCATCGGGCTGGTAGGCCTCCTGATCCCCGACTCGAAGGAGTACCCGGGGCCGCTGTTGGCGGGGATCGTCGGCGGCATGGCGATCCTGTGTCTCTCGCTGGCTCGTCTGATGCTGGGCGGAGGCCTGATCTGATGGAGGTCCTGGCTGTCCTGCTCGTGCTCCTGAGCGCCGCCTGCGTGATGGGTGGCCTCGTCTTCTCGGTTCTGCCGGGTATTCCAGGCCCCCCCTTCAGCGCGATCTCCCCTCTGCTGGCCTTGTTCGGGCTCCAGGCTGGCGGCTTTCCCGTGTCGACCCCTCTGTGGATTACCGCCGCGATCTTCGCGTGCCTGGGGGCGCTGGTCACGGTCGCCGATCTGCTGGCACCGCTGGCAGGGAAGCTGCTGGGGGGAACCAGCAGAGGGGCGGTCATCGGCTCGTACTACGGCCTGGGTCTCGCCATGCTCTTCTCGCTTCACCTGGGTGGCGTCAGCGGAGCCGGGTCTCTGATCACCCTGGGCCTGAGCCTGGTCGTGGGAGCTGGGATCAGCGTGGCCTTGATGATCATGGGCCCCCTGCTGGGCGGCTTCGTGGGTGAGCTCGCATCCCGCCCGGTCCCAAAGAAGAACGGGATGGTGCCCTACGGCATGGGCCCCATGGTCAAGCATGCGGCACGCGCTGGCATCGCCCAGTTCTTGGGCCTCCTGCTGACGACCACCACCAAGTTCCTCTACGGCGCGGGATCGGCGCTGTTGTGCACAGGCCTCGTCGCGTGGGCGCTCTACCAGGGATGGGCCTGAGCCCTACCGATACACCCCCTGCAGTGGCCTCCAGGGCCCTCCATCTTCGTGGGCGCCACCGCACCGTCGCTAAACGCCATGTGTCCGAGTGCCGATACATGAACACAGCGTTTCCGTCTTTGACTGGGTTGCACCAGGGAGCATCAAGACTTGAGCTTGCACCACCGAATCACCGCATGGGTAGACAAGGGAACCGGAACGGATCCGGTCACCCGGACCCGTGTGCGGGTGCAGCACCTGATCGGGCTGCTGCTGGTGCTGATTGGCGGGACGTATGTTGCCCTGTTCATCTGGCTGGGTCTGATCTTTGCCTCCTGGTTCCTGGCGCTCGTCATCGTCATCGCCCAGGTGGGGCTCTTCGGGTTCACCCGCCAAGGACGACCGGACATCGGCGGATGGATCGTCTCGGTCAGCGTGTTCGCGACCATCACCAACGCGCTCATCGCCCGCGGGGGCATGGACAGCAACTCCGCGGCATGGCTGCTCGTGGTGCCGGTGCTCGCATTCTTGATGGTCGGCTCCCGGCACGGCGTCTTGACCAGCATGGCCGCCGCAGTGGCCTTTGTGGCGATCTGGTCGGCCGAGCACCTCGGCCTGGCGCTGCCCCCGGGTCTGCCTGCAGAGGTCAATCACTGGCTGATCATCCTGGACTATCCGACCATCGTGCTGACCATCGCCGGGATGCTGTGGGTTCAGGCCGGGGTCTGGGACCGCGTCATCTCGAGAATGGACCAGACCAACCGCCAGCTCATCGAGGAGATCTCGGTGCGAAAGCGAGCAGAAGAAGCGGCACACGAGTCCGCGCGAGCCCGGTCTGCCTTCCTGGCCATCATGAGCCACGAGATCCGCACGCCTCTCAACGGGGTGCTCGGGGTGACCGACATCTTGCTGGGTACCCCGCTCAGCGACGAGCAACGACAGCTGACGGGCACGGTCCGTGACTCCGGGGAGCAGCTCCGCTCGCTGCTCAACGATGTCCTGGACTTCTCCAAGATCGACTCCGGTCACCTGGACTTGGAGATGATGCCGGTCGATCTGCGAAGCCTGTGTCAGGCCGTCGTCGCGCTCTGGCACGGCCCGGCACGCGAACAGGGGCTGAGCCTCACGGTCCGCTTCGACGAGAGCATCCCGAGCTGGATCCGCTCAGACCCGACCCGACTTCGTCAGATCCTCGGCAACCTCGTCTCCAACGCGATCAAGTTCACCCCCAGCGGCCACGTCCTGATCTACGTCCGTGGAGGAGACCGGCTCACCATCGACGTCGAAGACTCCGGGATCGGTCTGGAGGATGGAGCCGAGGCACGCATCTTCCAGCCCTTCCGGCAGGCCGACAACACCACCACCCGCAACCACGGCGGCACCGGGCTCGGCCTGGCGATCTGTCGGCGGCTGACCGAGGCGATGGAGGGCACCCTGTCGGTGTCTTCGGTGCTCGGTCAGGGCACCACCTTCACCCTCGACCTCCCCCTCGTCGTGCTCGAGCCCGTGGCCGCCCAGCCCAACACCGATGAGGCACTCCCGCTCGAGGGCTGCGTGCTTGTCGCGGAGGACAACCCGGTCAACCAGATGGTCATCCGTCACAAGCTCGAACGCCACGGCCTTCGCGTCCTGATCGCGGAGAACGGAGAACACTGCGTGCGGATGTGGGGCGAACACCGTCCCCATCTGATCCTGATGGACTGCCAGATGCCGGTGATGGACGGCTACACGGCAACCCGGCGGATCCGCGCCATCGACCCCCTCACCCCGATCATCGCGGTGACCGCCAACACGATGCCCGGCGACCGCAAGCTGAGCCTGGAGGCCGGCATGAACGGACACCTGGGCAAGCCCATCCAGCGTGAGGAGCTGACTGCGGTGCTCCAGCAGTGGCTGCCGAAGTCGCTGCCGAAGTCGCTGTCGGCATAGCTCCGCACTCAGCGACCGTGACAGCGAACGAGCCTCAGGGTGCACACACCACCTGCCTGAGCAGCAGCATCGTCCTCAGGATCCGTCCTTGGCCTTCTTCATCGATGCAGTGGCCACGTCCTCCAGCCAACCCAGGTCCACGTCCTGGTGGGCTTCACAGATGAACCAGGGTTCACGGGAGTCGGGCTCGAG
>JAERSX010000447.1 GCA_016845285.1 Deltaproteobacteria bacterium
CCTTCACGCTGCGTGTTCACCAAGATCGACGAACAACAACCTCGTGGAGTTGTTCTTCGATGTGGACGGGCCACAGCTGAAGGCCTGGTTGGCCAAGCCGTCGACCCAGGAACTCTTCAGGTCGCACAACTTCGTGCCCACGCGGTACACGTTCAACCCTCTCGAGCTACCCGCCGGCTGATGGGTGGGTGTCCGGGTATTGGTTGCATGCCATGAGTTGGGTGCAGCCCGTCCCTGGATGTCGAGGACGGGCTCCGTGCCGACGCCCTCTGAGCCACTGCTCACCTACGCTTCGCGTCTGGACAGGCTCGGCCTGGGTATGGACATGAACCGTCTCACCATCGCTCTCGCCGCCCTTGCCCTCGCGGGCCGCCAGTCGGGACCCTTCCCCGGCGCGCCGGTCGGCCCCGCATCGACCCTCCCGAGTCGGACTCCCATCGCGGGAGAGTGCCTCGGGAGGGTCGAGCCTGCCGGTGCGACGCCGGCGGGTCGGGCCAGGTGTGCAGGACAGCGGTGGTCGCGATCCGCTCAGCGAATGCCCGGGTCGGGGTCCGCCATGTCCACCTGGTGCTCGTTGCCACCGGGTGTGACGCAGATGCAGTGCAAGGTGGGCCCCAGACCTGCGCCGATGAAGGGCGTGTAGTCGGTGACCCCACTACAGGAGCCCGATGCGTAGCCACGGCTCTGGCACTCGGTGTTGCAGTCGTCGTCGTCGTTGGCGCTCTCGTACCAGGTGCCCCACCAAGCCTGGTACATGGCGGTGGGCTCGAACTCCGTGGGAGTACAGGCCCCGGCCACGCTGGCGTCATCGAATTCCGTCAGCATCACCGAGTAGGAGGCGCCCTTCTCGTCGGAGCCCAGGAGCACGAGCTCCGTGATCCCCAGGCTGGGGCAGGCCAGGGTGTCGCCCTCCACGGAGCAGGTCAGCTTGGAGGTCCAGCTGCGACCGGTCTGGGCCTTCACGAGGGCCCGCATCGCGATGCGGTCGCCGTCGGCCAGTTCGACTTCGCTCACCAGGACGGAGACTTCGCCGGACCTGACGCAGTGGCTGGAGCCGGACTCCAGGGAGACCTCCTTACGCTGCCGCAGCGCCGTGGTGGCTCGTCAATCGCAGTACGTATCGCTTCCGGAAATCCAATAGTTGGCGGTGCATCGGTAGAAGTCCACAGCGTACTTGGTTGCCCCGGACTCGAAGTAGTCCATTGGCAGGCGTGTGGTGTTGTTGTTGCTCTCCAGGATCTCGAAGTCCAGCCAGACCGCGTGAGCACCCGGCGACCCCAGCAAGCGGTGTTCGACGCGAATCGTCTCACCCAGAGGAACATCGATGTCGTAGATGCAGTCTGAGTATTCGGGAGCAGACGCGCCGGAAGAGAAGTCCAGGGGCGAAGGGAGGATGTCCGTATCTGAGACGATGACCCGATGATCCATACGACCTTCAGCGATCTCGTTCGGTATGCGATCGCTGAACTGGGTGTAGCAGTAGTCGAATGGGCCTTGCCCGCCCGACTCACCTTCGAACGCTTGATACCAGCCATCGATGAGTGTTGGGGATTCCTTCCGCCAGATAGTCATACGGTCACCTGTCGCCACCGACGGATCGATCGGTGCGAACGAGCCCTGGTCCATCATCGTGCCCAGGACTCCATTCGCATCGGTAGACGGGTACATCGTGAGGGGGAATTGGTACACCATCATGCCATCAGCTTGTTCGTAGGCAATCTTCATGCGCTCGCCATCCAAGAAAGTGTCGCCTTCCGCTGTGCCGTCGACGATCGCGTTCTCGTAGGCACGAGGGGTGTAGACGCACTTCGCAGGGGGTGTGATGTTGTCGCACACCGATGCGAGGCTCCGCGAGAAGACCTCCTCGCCCTGGTTGACCCAGGCGTCTTCGGCGTCGGTCCAGCGGCCGCTCGAGGTAGCGTGGGGCTCGTAGAGGTTCTGTTGGGTCTTTAGGTTGACCAGGACCGCGTCTACTTCGCTGTTGAAGCGAGTGTCGAGGTTGTCGCTGTCGTCCACCACGAACCACTTCTCCGGATCTCCAATTTGCATCATCTCCGGTGTGTCGAAGTCGATCGGGGTGGCGACGCCCTGGGCGTCGATGATCTCCACCCGGATGTCCCAGACATAGAGGCCGGTGTCCCAGTAGGCCGACTCGTCCCAGTTCCTCCAGTCGCTGATGTCATCGGACGGCTCCCACAGATCGGTGTCCTCGTCCACCAGGTGTGTGCAGTCAGGATCGTAATGGGTCGGTGGATGGTACGGGTGGGAGAGTCGGATCTCCATGGTTGGCGAGCCCTGAATGTCTGCCCCGTCGAACTCTATCTTTGCCAACTCAATACGCTCGTACACCGGCGGGATCCAGTCCGAGCCACCGGCAGCTACGGCCTTACGACGGCGTATCTCGTCGTCGTGGCCGTCGTAGTGGAAGTCCTCGAGGACGGGCTCAACACCGGAGAACGGCCAGGCTCCATTGGGGTCGTGGTACACGCCCATCGCCAAGTCTTTGTCGCAATAGGCCACGGCATCGGTTGAGCTGAGGTACGGTTCGTTGAACTCGTCGTAATAGAGGAAGGAGAGTCGGATGGTCTCGTCGACGGAAATGTCGCCGGGGTCCGTGACTGTGATCCCCATGGTCAGGTAGTCGTCCGCAGACGTGAAGGCCTGAGCCAGGAGGTCGTTTGTAGTCACCTGCCTGCTCATCGCACCCATCCAATAGGACTTCGCCATGGCCAGGGGGATCAACCTGTCGACCTGGTAGTGGTAGAAGTCCACCGGGGTGTCGAGGTTGTGCCCATAGTCGGCCAGGTCCCGCACCTCGGACCCGTCGAGGCAAGATAGACTGTTCTGTTGGCTATAGGGATCACAGAAGTCCCCATGAAAGTCGTCGACGCTCCATCCCACGCGTACACCCGTGTTTTGGGCTGCGTCGCTGACGTCATCTATGAAGCTCTGGTAGGTGGGAGTGGTGCCATCCATGAGGCTCACCACCGCGGTGCCGACGAGGGTGGGATCGAAGTCTTCGGGTTGCAGGGTGACCTCGCTGATGACCTCATCGAATACGGGCCACCCGTTTGCGGCTTCGCCCACGACGGCACGCGAAGCGTTCAGATCGAACATCATGTCCGTCTGGTTGAGGCTAGCCATGGCATGAACGGTGGCGGCGACATCCCATTCGCCCAACGCCGGGTTCGGCTCGAGCGCGTTGCTGGGAATTCCCGCGTTCCAGCTTCCACGTACTTTCGATGTGTCGATACCGGGGACGAAGACGACCGACCAGTACGACTCGGGCAGGCCGGGCGGACCTTCGGAGGAGGTTGTCCTGCCACGGTTGGTGATTGCGAAGTCTGCGTAGGCGTGTCGGTCGGAGTCCAGGCCCCAGAGGTGCCACCCCTCGGTGTACGGATCGGTCACTTCGTCGAGCGCATCGGGCCCGGTGACCTTCACGTCGTCCTTGATGCTGGTCTTCACTGAGAGGATCAGCTGTTGTGTCTCTTCTTGATAGGTCATGGGGTAGTCTGTCAACTGGTGGGTTGTGACACCAGGTCCGGTGAGGCCACATAGCGAAGGCTCGCTTGCTTTCTGTCGGCCATCCTCGCGGCTGTAGAAGGTCTCGCAGAAGTCCGATCCCAGGGTGCAGGTCCACAGCCCGGCGTCGTACGAATCGAGCTCCTTGACGATGTCCACAAAGTCCGTTGTTCCCACCGCGTTCTGAAGGCGAACCTGCACGCAGGACTGGGCGGCATCTGCCCGTAGTGAGACGTTTCCGATGACCTCGATGAGCGATGCCTCCGCTCCTGCGGTCGCGAGCAGCATGATCCCGGGTACAAACATCGAGCCCTCCAGTGTTTCAGCGGTAACGCCGAGGGCTCGCACCGATAGTGACAACATAGTCACCGGGGCTCCTGGCGTGTTCGCAGGCACCGCTGCGTCGGCGTGTCGACACGTCCCCGAGATGGTGGCCTCCGCGCCGCTCAGAGCGGCCGGACGCATCCTCTCAGCGTGAACCGTAGCCGCTCATCACTCCGATGCTGGGGCCTCGAAGGGGTAGGGCTGACCATCCCGATGCCCAGGGGGCTGCCGAGACCTCAGTCAGCAGGGCCAGGCCACGCTGGCGCTGTTGTCGTCCTCGTCGCACTCGGCGAACGCTTCGTTGCTGTCCCCGTCGTCGTCCACGGTCACCGTCACCTCGCCCTCGTCGAAGTCCGACGCTTCCAGGATCAGCGGTCCCACCCCGACGCCGAAGCTGTTGTGGGTCTGCCAGCTGGGAGTGGGGCTGGCGGGGACCTGACCGTCGTCGTCGATGCGGCTCTGGTGAAACGCGTGTTGGTTGCAGCTCCTGCCGGCGTCGACCCAGGTCCGAAGCGCCGTCTCCCTCGAAGTCTAAGACCGCGCTGCCGGTGATGGCGAGGGAGTTCTCGGTCGTCGACTTGGACCACAGCGCGGTGCCGTCGCCCTCGTGCACGACCCATGCGGAGCGTCCCGCTACCCCGAGCTCGGGCTCTCCGACTCGACTCTGTCGGAACCAACGTACAGGGACGGACGGCGATGATTGAGCGGGGCTGGTAGGCCCGATCCGAGGACGCCGTTCAGCCGAGGCATGGGAGAAAATCTCGATGGGTAGGTGGTTTCCGGAACGGAAGCGTCCCAGGCGCTCACCGTTGGAATGGCAACACCACGACCGTATGGTTGAGCTCAGGCGCGGCCGGCGGCCACACCACCACGCCCTCTGTGGTCACGGCCTCGACGTAGTACTCGATGTCCTCGGTGAGAGGAGGCAGCGTGGTCGACCAGGCGCCGCGGGCCTGGTGGTCCAGGGCGATCGCGTCGAAGTCTCCCGAACCCATGGGGCGGTGGTAGAGGTCGACCTCGCTGGCGTCGCCCAGGACGAGGGCGTCGATGACCAGTGACTCGCCGGCGTAGCCCACGTTGCGCGCCGGCGTGACCACCACGCGTGGGGGGCCCGTGTACTCCCGGGAGGGGTCGGCGTCGTCGGGAATCGGTCCACCGAGTCCCTCCTCGAGGGCCTCGTCGTGCTCCAGGATCACCTGGCTGTACCAGTTGTTGAGCTCCAGGATGACGATCTCACCCAGATCGCTGCTGTTCGTCGCCTTCTGGGCCTCCAGCACCATGATCTGCTCCCACAGGCGGGCCATCCTGCGGCGTGACTCCAGCGCGGTGTCGTACCGGTCCTCCTGCATGGCCTCCTCGAAGCTGCTGAGCTCGAAGCCGTACTCGCCCATGAGGCGCAGCGCCTGGAAGGATGCCAGCCAGTAGGCGTACCGTTCCTGGTTCCCGGCGCCCTCCACCTGTGCCTCGATGGACTCGAGCTCCGCGACGAAGGCGTAGTCCGCCTCCACATCGGCCCAGGTGCTCGGCACGTCGTCCTCGTCGTCCTCCCCCTCTGGGGCGCGAATCTCGGCGGGACCGAAGCCCATGGCCGAGGGGATGCTGCCAGGCCCGCTCTCGCCTGCCTGGTCGAGCGACGCGAGGATGTCCGCCACTGCCGGGCCGGCCGCCTCGCCGAACTGTCGGATCGCCCAGTCCTCGTAGGTGGCTGCGATCCATTCGTCTCGATCCTGGTCGACGGCCAGCTCGTCGACGTCGCCCTCCGTCGTCCCGTAGGACCAGGTCAGGTCCTTGAGCCCGTGGACACTGGCACCGAGGATCCGGGTTCGCCAGTGCTTGGCGATGATGCCGTCGCAGCGCTTGGTCACTGCGGCCGAGACGTCGTCGTGCAGCCGTCGGAGCTCCAGCTGGGGTTGTGCCAGTCCCCAGTCCTCCTCCAGCCAGGTCCCTGGCCACTTGACCCGGTCCTCTTGCAGGTCCTCGAAGCCCATGGCCTCGTCCCAGAGCCCGAAGAAGGGCACCTCGGGAGGGAGCAGCTCGTCGAATACCGCCGGGTCGTCCGCCTCGCCGACGATCCATCCACCGAGTGCGATCTGGAAAGGGGCCTCGACCTGCGCGGCGGCCTCGTAGGCCAGCGCGATGTCGTCCTCCATGGCGCGGATCTGTCGGTCGTTGACCTCGTGCCAGGACCAGACCTCCCAGGTCCACAGCCAGTAGTAGTCCAGCGGATGGGTCTGCATGATGCGCAGGAAGGTGCCCTCGTAGACCGCGCGGACGACCTCGGGATCGCTGGGATCGAGGCCTTGATCCTCGAGGTGGAGCTGCAGCTCGGGCGGCATGCCTCGGACCCAGTCCACGCCGACCTCCGGCCCCCTCGGCTCCAGGCCGAGCGGCAGCTCCGTGCCCAGCGCGGTCGCGACGCCGACCCGTCGAGCGTGACCAAAGGCGGTGGCGAACATGGACCCGGTGCGGGCGAACACAGCGTTGCTGCTCGGCACGTCGCTGGGCATGACCTCGCCCATCACGTCCGGGCCGTAGGCGTTGCGATCGAACAACTGGCTCGCGCCACCGTGGAAGGTCTCGGTGTCTCGCACCGGAAATCCCCAGATCAGGTCGGGGCGTGCGGTGTGGGCGTAGAACGCGGGGTACGACCACTCAACCTCGCTGCCCTCACCGATGTCCTCGGGCAGACCCAACCAGACGGTGGGTTCGGGACCCTGGGGTGCCCCGTCGTCGTACTCCTCGCCCTTGCAGCCGGTGGACGGCAGGGCCAGGAACAAGGCCAGGCACGGCTTGCACACCCTCACAGTCCGGCCTCCTCGGTGGTGCTCCACCGCGGATAGGTGTGCAGGCCGATGAAGTTGAAGCCGAGCTTCGGCATCTGGCCGACCACCAGGAGGTAGTCGTCGGTGTTCCAGAAGTCCGGACCGGCCGGGAAGTCGTGGAACGGCAGCAGTCCGCGGGTCTCGAGCAGCGGCGTTGCCACTTCGTCGTAGTCGGTGAGCTCCAGGGCGATCGGCTCATCCGGGATGATGTCCCCCTCCAGCCCGAAGCTCACACCGAGGTGCTCGGCGAAGCGGTAGGCGCCGTGAAGGGTGGCGTCGGGATCGGACCCTGTGATGACCAGGATGGTCCGCGCCTCTTGTTCGATGGACTTGATCAGGAAGCCGCCTGGAGCGTTGGCGTAGCCGATCGATTCGTCGAGGTCCTCCACCAGAGGATCGGCCTCGGCGGCCACGAGGACCACGTCCCCCTGGGGGAGCACGCCCGTCGCCGTCAGCGGGAGCAGCTCACCCGTCCGGAGGTAGACGTACCGACGGACCTCCTTGGCAGCCAGCACCTCAGGGAGCGTGGCGCCAGCAGGCACGACGATGGTCGCTGCCGCTCCGTCTCCAGCCAGGTCCAGATGCTCCGACAGGTCGGACAGGGTGGGATCCTCGGTGTCGACCGGTGTGGGTGTGTACGGCGTCACCTCTGGGCGCTGGTTGCACCCCGAGAACAGCGCCAGCATGATCAGAGCCCTGGGGTGGACCGCCATGTGCCCTCCATGCAGCGTCGCGAAGGTTCGTTCGGGTAACGCCAGGTCTCTGGAGCTTGGGGCATCCTTGGCGCCAGTGGTCTCGGGCGTGTGGGCGACGGTGCTCCGGTGAGGATGGTGCTCCTCGGCGGAGTGGATCAGTCCAGAAC
>JAERSX010000448.1 GCA_016845285.1 Deltaproteobacteria bacterium
AGCCTCACCCACCGCTTCGAGGTGGTGAGGGTCTCCGACGACACCCTGTTGGCCGAAGGCACCCTGGTGCAGGTGTGCGTGGGTCGCCCCGAGGGACGACCGACCCCGCTCCCCGACGAGCTGCGTGCCGCCATCAGCGCCTCGGAGGGCGCCTCGGACTGAAGCGAGGCGCCGCTACCCTTCTTCGGGGGGCTCTTCGACGTCACCGGTGTCGGGGCCTCCACCGCCGGTGCCGCCTCCACTGCCGCCTCCACTGCCGCTCTCGAGGACCTCGAACACCGTCGACGGTGAGCTGCTGCCTTCATCGGCAAAGCTGACCGAGAACACCCACCAACCCGCGGGCAGGGGCGCCTCGATGGCCAGCTCCTCGATCACGTCCCCCGCAGGGACCGTCCAGGTCTCGGGAGGCGATCCATCGCTTCCCGATGCCCAGGCCTCCCCGGTGCCCGTCGCCTCGCTCTCCAGCGAGCCACCCGACACCAGGAAATTGCTGAAGGTGTCGAAGCTCAGAGGCTCGTCGCAGGGGTTGTAGACCACAGCGTAGAGCTCGATACGGCCGGAGCAGGTGGTGCAGTAGCCGTCGGCATCGCGTGCCTGGGCCTGGAACACCAGCTCGTCGTCACAGGTGATGCCCTCGTACGGGTCTTCGGTATCGGGGTCGCCGCTGTCGTCGTCGCCGCCACCGCCGTCGTCGTCTTCATCAGAGAAGAAGCCGTCGTCGTCTTCATCCGCTGGCGTGGACTCCGCCTGCGTGCACGCCAGCAAGGGAAGGAAGAGAAGGGCACTCGCCCAGATGATGGCTCTGGCCATGGTCGTCTCCACTCGTCCGTCCAGAGACCATGCCCCGCTGCGCATCCACGCGCCACACCACATGTCTCGAAGATCGATCTACAGGCCTCTGAGGAGGACGTCAGCGCAGGCGTTCCCGGGCGCCAGCCAACGGCCCAGCCTGTGTCGAATCGAGAGCCTTGCCGGCGCAGTCGAGCAGATCTAAGGTGGCGCCTCGGCGCACCCACCACGCCGCACGTCGTCAGACATGGCGCGGCGAACGCCCTGAAGGAGACCCCATGACGCGACTGAGCCTCGCACTGAGCCTCGCTCTGCCACTTGCCCTCATCGCGTGCGGCGACAAAGACGAAGACGAGGAAGAGGTCGGACCCATCGACAACGACAGCGACGGGTCCTTCGCCGACGAAGACTGCGACGACAGCGATCCGACCGCCTTTCCAGGCAACACCGAGACCTGGTACGACGGCATCGACGGTGACTGTGCCGGCGACGACGACTACGACGCCGACGCCGACGGGGTGCGCTCCGAAGAACACGGGGGCGGCGACTGCGATGATGCAGATGCCGCGGTGTACCCGGGCGCCACCGAGGTCTGGTACGACGGCACCGACCAGGACTGCGCCGGCGACAACGACAACGACGCCGACGTGGACGGCTTCGACGGCCTCGACGGTGGCGGCGATGACTGCGACGACAACGACGACGACATCTACCCGGGTGCCGCCGACACCTGGTACGACGGGGTCGACTCAGACTGTGCGGGCGACAGCGACAACGACGCCGACGAAGACGGGTTCGACAGCGACGACCAGGGTGGCACCGACTGCGACGACACAGACGACAACATCAACCCCGACGCGGCGGAGATCTGGTACGACGGGATCGACGCCGACTGCGCGGACGATGACGACTACGACGCCGATGGCGACGGGACCCAGTCCGACGAGCACGGCGGAAACGACTGCGACGACAACGACGACGGCGTCGCCTACGGCAACGCCGAGAAGCTCGACGGCAAGGACACCGACTGCGACGGAACCGCAGACTCCTACAGCATCGACGGGGACTGGGGCGGAAGCTCCATCACCGGCACCGATCAGGATGGCTCGTTCGGGCTGCCGCTCGTGGTGCTCGACTACGACCAGGACGGCATCGACGACGTGCTGACCAGCACGCCCTTCACCGAGGTGCCCACCCTGTACTTCTTCAACGGCACCACGGTGGCCGCTGGCTCCACCAGCCAGGGCAACGCCGATGCCTCCCTAGAGGCCTACAGCATCGTCACGAACATGGACCTCTTCGAGGACCTCGACGGCACCGGCACCGCCTACCTGAGCGCATCGGAGCCCCTCATCCAGGATGTCGGCGCCGTCTACCTGCTGACCTGGGCAGAGCTCAGCAGCGCCACCGTCGTGACAGAAGCCTCCCGAGCCATCTACGGTGACGACAGCACCGTCGAGTTCGGCTTCAACCACGCCAACGCCGGAGACCTCGACGGCGATGGCACACCCGACCTCATCGTCAGCGGCACCGACGATTGGCTCCACATCTTCAGCGGCGCCACCCTGGGCGCAACAGACGGCACGTGGAGCTCGGCTGATGCCACCGCGGCCATGCACGCCAGCGACGACTTCAGCAACGACTGGGGCCCTGGCAACCTCGTGAGTCTCGGCGATCTCGACGGTGACGGCTACGGCGAGGTCCTCATCGGGCAGCCCCACTACAACGACGACAGCGGCCGGATCATCATCCTGGAGGGCGAGCTCAACCTGCAGTCCGACGACATCGACACCCTGCTGTGGGCCAGCATCGAGGGCGACAGCAACAACGACGAAGTGGGCTACTCCGTCTCCACGGGCGATGTGGACGCCGACGGCATCCCCGACATCATCATCGGCACGCCGGGCCAGGACTCCCAGGGCGGCCGTGCTCATGCGGTCCTCGGCGCAGATCTGACGAGCGGAACCCACTCGCTCAGCACCGTCAGCCACGTGAGCTACACCGGCGCGACCGTCTTCGGCCGGGCCGGCCACTCGGTCGCCAGCGGCTACGACATCGACGGCGACGGCGCCGACGACATCGCTGTCGGTGGCCCGGAGGACAGCGCTGGTGGCGACGAAGCCGGTGAGGCCTACCTCATCATGAGCGGCCAGTCGGGCAGCCGCGCCCTGGCAGACGCCGCGGTGCGCTTCACGGGCAGCAGCACCGAAGACTCCACAGGCGCAGCGGTCGGGCTCGGCGACTTCAACGGCGACGGCCTGGGCGACGCGGTCTTCGCCGCACCGGGCAAGGACGACACCCTGGGCAACGAGGGTGTCCTCTACGTGGGCTTCAGCGGCTACTGATCCACCGTCACCGAGGTCTCTACGGGCCTACGGGCGGTGGGCCCGGCCGCTCTGCGCCGAGATAGCCCAGCGCCTCCAGCGCGGCCTGGGTCTCGGGGTGCAGGGCCACCTCGCGCAGGCCCGGCGCCGACCGGTCCCAGCCCTGGAGTGCGCCTCCCAGCCGACGGAAGCGGTGGACATCGTCCAGGGAGGGCTGCCCGGGGGCGAGGCTGTGCAGGGTGGTCTGGTCGCCCAGCCAGGGAGCGTTGAGGTAGATCGCCCCCTCGTTGGCTGCGGCACGGGACAGCGACAGGTTCGGCCAGGCATCACGACGCAGCTCGCTGAAGGGCTTGCTGGCCTCCGCAAAGTGCACGGGTCCAGGCGGCATGCGGGAGCCGTGTCCCGAGATGGCCACGAGCGGAGCGAGGTCTTCTCCCTCCCCCAGCTCCGGCGAGAGGCCGGCGCGGCCCAGCAAGGTGGGCGCCACGTCCATCAAGCGCACCTGTCGGGGCACCACCACACCCTCGCCCCCGGCGAAGCGGCCCTGGCCCGACACGATCAACGGCACGTGGATCGCGGCCAGGTCCACGTCCATGCCGTGGCGGTAGGGGCGCTCGGGCACCTCATCGAAGATCTCGCCGTGGTCACTCAACAGCACCACGAGGCTGTCTTGCATCAGGCCGCGCGTCTCGAGGCCCGTGAGCAGCACGCCCAGCTGGGTGTCCTGCCATGCCACCTCGGCGAGGTAGCGGGCCCGTGCTCCCGTCGCGGCAGCCTCGGTGGCCTTGCCCTGGACGGTGTCGACCACCAGGCCGCGGATGGCCGCATCGCTTCCGTCAAAGCCGCCGTCGTCCCGCCCCCCGAGGAGGTCGGCACGCACAGCCTCCGGCGCGGTGGTCCATGGGGCGTGGGCATCGAAGAAGTGGACGAACAGGAACAGCGGGCCGGGGCCAGAGCGTGCGTCCACCTGGGCCAGGGTGCGAGAGACCACCACGTCGGCGGGGTCTTCGTAGTGGTCGCCCAGCTCGCTGGACACGGCGTCGTCGTAGACCCGAAAGCCGCGGCCGAGGCCCATGCGGGCCTCGAGCACGCTCGCCCCGACCACCCCGATGGTGTCGTAGCCCGCAGCCGCAAACCTCTCGGCCAGCAGCGGGACCTCCCCTGGCACCGGAAAGCCGTTGCGCACGACCTGGTGACCGTGAGAGTCGAGTCCGCTGAACAGCGCGGTGTGCGCGCTCAAGGTGGTGGGCGCATGGGTCAGGGCCCAGGCGAAGCGGGTGCCACGAGCAGCCAGGGCGTCGGCCACCGGGGTCTGAGGTGCCGGGCCACCCGGGTGCGCCAGGTCCCAGTGAGACTGCTCGCCGTAGCAGCCCAGGGCATCGGCCCGCGTGGTGTCCCAGCTCACCAGCAGGATCAGAGGCTCCGATTCCGGCTCCGGCTCCGGCTCCGGCACTGGCTCCGCACCACAGCCAAAGACCAGGAGCAGCGCGGCCCACGACAACGGGGACTCAGGTGCCGTCTTCGGACCCGGTCCCGAAGGCCTGCTGCTCTCCCGTGCCGGGGGTCCCCAGCTCGGCGGTCAGCACCTTGCTCAAGAAGAGACGCCGGTCGGTGGTGACACGCCCATCGAGGCGGCGCGACGGCACCTCCATGTAGACGCCCATGTCATCGAAGCCCATCGACAGGTACATCTCGTAGGACGCGTTGCGGACGGCGCTGGTGCGAAGCGCCACGTGGGTGTAGCGA
>JAERSX010000449.1 GCA_016845285.1 Deltaproteobacteria bacterium
AGGCGCCTCGCGCTGTCAACCCCACGCCAACGGGGTCGTCACCTCATTCGCCTCCATCATCGGCCCGGCAGCACCGGTGGACCTACCTGAAGCTGCCGATGCCGCGACCGCGCGCGACGGCTTGCGTCTCCAGCTGCGACCCATCGGAAGATGAGATCGACCCCTGCGAGAGGGATCAAGATGGGCAGGTTGCCAGTGGCGAAGATGGTGTAGGCAGCGGTACCCCAGAGCACCGACTCCACCGCGAAGTACCCCCAGGCCGTTCCCCAGTCACCCAGGGCCGCGTGGCCGGATCCGGCCCAAAGCAAAGAAGCGGCAGTCACTGCACCCGGGCTGGGAAGTGGTGGCGGCGCGGCGCGCAGGGCGCTGAGATCCAGTTGGTCCCGGGCGAGCTCGGTATGAAATTCCGACAGCGGGAGAGGCTGGCCGTCCAAGCGCACGTGAGCGACGAGCACCATGGGCACTTCGAAGAAGCGGTTCTGGCCGCTCAGGACGAGCACACCATCCTTGGCCGCGTAGTGCCACCCGACAACCTCCTCCCCGCTGGACAGCTCCAGCTCCAGCCGATCGTTGCCGTCGAAGGCACCGGCGACCGAGATCGCCAGGGACAGGGCCAACAAGCTCACAGGTACCCTCCGAGATCGGAGCGCTGCGCGAGGTTCTCGAAGCGCGTGAACTGCCCCAGGAAGGCCAGCTTGACGCGGCCGATGGGACCATTCCGCTGCTTTGCGATGATCACCTCTGCCACACCAGGCTCGGTGGTGGTCTCCGGGTTGTAGTACTCGTCGCGATAGATGAACAAGATGATGTCGGCGTCCTGCTCGATGGCACCGGACTCGCGCAGATCACTCATGACGGGCCGCTTGTCGGTCCGCGACTCCACACCGCGGTTGAGCTGGCTGAGCGCCAGGACCGTCACGTCCAGCTCCTTGGCCAGGGCCTTGAGTCCCCGACTGCTCGCGCTGATCTGCTCCTGTCGGCTCACGCGGGCGTCGCCAGACATGAGGCCGATGTAGTCGATGACGATGACCTTGAGACGGGGGTCGAGGCTCTTGAGCCGACGGCACTTACTTCGCATCTGCGTGATGTTCAGACCCGGCGTGTCGTCGATGTAGATGGGGAGCTGGTAGAGGTCCTCCGCCGCCTGGGTGAGGCGTGGCCAGTCCTCTTCGGCTGACAGAAAGCCGGTCCGCACCTTGCCGGCGTCCACCCTCGCCTGCGAGCACAGCAGACGAGTGGCGAGCTGGCCGCGCGACATCTCGAGCGAGAACAAGGCGATACCGGCTCCCGTTCCGAGCGCAGCGTTCAGGGCGATGTTCAGGGCGAGCGCCGTCTTTCCCATGGCGGGGCGAGCCGCCAGGATGACGAGATCGCTCGGATGCAGTCCGGCCATCATCTTGTCGAGGTCGACGTAGCCAGTGGTGATCCCGGTCACCTCGCCGCGACGCTCCGAGAGTTCCTGGATCCGCAGGAACTCCTGATCCACCACCTCGGAGAGCGCCGCCCAGTCCGAGCTCTGCCGCTCTTGGGTGACCTGGAAGATGGTTGACTCGGCAAAGTCGAGGAGCTGGGGCAGCTCTTCCTGGCCAGCGAGGGCCTTGTCAGCGATCTCCCGAGCGCCGAAGACCAGGCGCCGCGAGGTGGCCCGTTGCCGCACCAACTTGGCGTAGTACTCGAGGTTCTCTGTGCTGGGCACGTTGTCCGGCAGAGAGCTGACGTACGCCAGGCCCCCCATCTCCTCCGAACGCCCTGCTCCGGAGATTCGCTCGACCACAGCCAACATCTCTGTCGGCTCGCCCTGCTCCGTCATCCGGAGCATGAGCGCGAACAGCTTCTGATGGGCTTCGCGGTAGAAGTCCTCGGCTGTCAGGAGCTCGGCGACCGGCAGGACCCGCTCGGGGTCCAGCATGAGCCCTCCGAGCACAGCGCGCTCGGCTTCAGGGCTCTGGGGAAGGGGCCGACCTTCGGACACAACGGCCCCCTATCCCTGGGCTCCCCCGAAGGGCAGCCTCGGATCAGTTTCCGATGGGGGCGACCAAGGTGATCGCCCCCTCGGATCCATCATTTCTTGATGACGTACACCTTGACCGTGCCGCGCACGTCACGCGCGACCTTGATGTCCACCGTGGCCACACAGATGCTCTTGATCGGCTCGTCGAGCTCGATCTGGCGCCGGTCCACGGTGATGCCTTCGGCCTCGAGCGCAGCGGCGATGTCACGGTTGGTGACCGCACCGAAGAGCTTGTCATCTTCTCCAGCCTCGCGGCGGATGGTGACGGCAGTCTGGCTCAGGCGAGCGGCCAGGGCCTCGGCCTCGGTCCGCAACGTGGCAGCCTTGGCGTCGGCTACGCGCTTGAGGTGCTGGAGCTGACGAACATTGCGGTCGTCAGCGATCACCGCAAGGCCGCGCGGAACGAGGAAGTTGCGGCCGTAGCCGTCTTTGACGCGCACCACATCCCCGATCTGGCCGAGGTTGGGCACGTCCTGCTGCAGGATGACCTTCATGGGGTGCTCCTACTCGGTCGCGAGGTAAGGCAGGAACGCGATGTGCCGTGCGCGCTTGATGGCGACAGCCAGCGCACGCTGATGCTTGGCACACACGCCAGAGATGCGGCGGGGCACGATCTTGCCGCGCTCAGTGATGAAGCGCCGCAGGAGTCGCGGGTCCTTGTAGTCGATGGTCACGGTCTTGTCGGCGCAGAAGGGACAGACCTTGCGCCGGCGACCGAAGCGGGCGTTGCGGGACATGGGTACTCCGAGTCGAAGGCGAGGCAGAGCCGGTCGCCCTCCGGAAGGGGGTGGGTGCGAGGAGGCCTACTCGGCGCTCGCCGGGGCCGGGGCTTCTTCGCTCTGGGCGACCTCTTCGCGGGCAGCACGCTCACGCTCACGCTCGCGCTCACGCTCGCGCTGGTGACGCTCGGCGCGGGCGTTCATCTCGGCGTTGCGAGCCTCGCGCTGCTCACGGAGCTGTGCCTCGTGGGCCGCCTTCTCCGCGCGCTTGCGCTGACGCTCCTCGGCGATGACACGGCGCTCTTCAGCGTCCACGTTCTCGCCCAGCCGCACCGTGATGTAGCGAACGAGGTTGTCCTCGAGGTTCGCCTGGCGCTCGAACTGGATCGGCACACCGGCCTCACCCACATAGTTCAGGTACACATAGTGGCCTTGAATCTGCTTGCGGATGATGTAGGCCATCTTGCGACGGCCCCAGTCCTCACGGACCAGGATCTCGCCACCAGCCTGGGTGATCGCGTTGTTGATCTTCTCGTGGATACGCTCGGAATCGGCCTCATCGAGGTCGGGGCGCACGACGTAGATCGTCTCGTACTCATGGATGAGCATGGGATTCCTCCACACGGTCCTGTCGGGGGAGCCTCACAAGAGGCGAGCCTCCCCGCGGAGGGATGTCGACGCCCACAATGGGCGCCGACGGGGAAATGGGTTCAGCTACCCAGGAGCGCGCCGAGGAGGCCGCCCTGGATGCCATGGAGAATGGGAGCAATGACGAGCGCCACGACGCTCATGAGCTTCACCAGGATGTTCAGCGATGGGCCGGCAGTGTCCTTGAAGGGGTCACCCACGGTGTCGCCGACCACCGAGGCGGCGTGTGCCTCGGAGCCCTTGGGGTGCACCGTGCCGTCTTCCATCTTGAAGCCGCCACCCTCGAAGCTCTTCTTGGCGTTGTCCCAGGCGCCACCGGCGTTGGACATGAAGATGGCCATGGCCACACCAGCGACGGTGACGCCAGCCAGCAGTCCACCGAGGGCCTCGGCGCCGAAGAGGAAGCCGATGACGACAGGCGTGACGACCGCCATGCCACCGGGCAGCACCATCTTGCGGATGGCAGCAGCGGTAGAGATGTCGACGCAACGGGCGGTGTCCGGCTTGGCCTTACCCTCGAGCAGGCCCTCGATCTCCCGGAACTGACGGCGAACCTCGGTGATCATGTCCATCGCCGCCTCACCCACGGCACGCATGGCCATGGACGAGAAGAGGAAGGGAAGCATGCCGCCGAGGAAGACACCAGCCATGACCAGAGGCTTGCTGATGTCGATGGCCGTGATGCCGGACTGCTGCATGAAGGCGGCGAACAGAGCCAAGGCCGTCATGGCCGCGGAGCCGATGGCGAAACCCTTGCCGATAGCAGCGGTGGTGTTGCCGACAGCGTCGAGCTTGTCGGTGCGCTCGCGGACGATTGGGTCCTGGTGCGACATCTCGGCGATGCCGCCAGCGTTGTCCGCGATGGGACCGTAGGCGTCCACGGCCAGCTGAATGCCAGTGGTGCTGAGCATTCCAAGCGCCGCAATGGCGACACCGTAGAGGCCGGCCACCTGCGAGGCCACGACCACACCCACAGCGATGACGATGATGGGCGCCGCGGTGGACTCCATGCCGACCGCGAGGCCACTGATGATGTTGGTGGCAGTGCCGGTACGGGACTGGTTGGCGATGCTGTCGACGGGCTTCTTCCCCATCGAGCAGTAGTACGAGGTGATGAGACCGACGGCGATGCCGGTGCCAAGACCCGCGACCGTGGCCACGCCGACCTGCCACCACAGGACGGTGCGGTCACCGACGGTGGCGCCCCCCTCGGGCCAGAGCAGGTTCGCCAGCACGAAGGTGACGATGGCCATGACGCCTGCAGCACCGAAGGCGCCGAAGTCGAGGGCATGCTGGGGGTT